>JBEBBH010000155.1:0-7821 GCA_041158485.1 Bacteroidota bacterium
AATTGTTAAAAAAACGATATAAATTAACTTTCTTTGCAAAGGTTTAATGCTATTTTTGTAGAAGTATGGCTTGATTTTTGACGGGACAAACTTAAACAATATTTTCGGTCAAAAATAAGGAAATAATGATTTTATAACCTTTCGGTTTTAATTAAAATTAACTTTTAGATTTAATGCTTTTGTCAACCAATAGAAATATATTTTTATTGTTGCTGTCGTTTTGTGTTTTCACAGCGACGGCTCAGAATAAAAACGCCAAATTTACAGTGGTCTTAGATGCCGGTCACGGCGGGAAAGATCCCGGTAATTCCTATCATGGTTTTGTAGAAAAGGAAATCGCGCTCAAAACCACACTTAAAGTCGGTAACTTACTTGAAAAACAAAAAGATTTTGAGGTAGTATACACACGTCAAACTGATGTTTTTATTGAATTGGTAAACCGACCTAAAGTAGCCAATAAAATCAATGCCGATTTGTTTGTATCAATACATTGTAACTCGGTTACCAACCAAACGCCGGCCGGAACTGAAACTTTTGTAATGGGTTTGTCGCGAAGCAATATGAACTTGGAAGTAGCCAAAAAAGAGAACTCGGTAATTTTGCTCGAGGACAATTACAAAAAAACATACGAAGGTTTCGATCCGCACAAACCCGAAAGTTTAGCAGGTTTGAAAATCAAACAAGAGGATAATTTGAACAGCAGTATTACGCTGGCTTCTATTGTTCAGGACAATTTCACTCAAAATTTAAATCGAAAAACGCGTGGTGTTAAACAGCAACCTCTCTGGGTTTTGGATGCGGCTTATATGCCCGGGGTATTAATTGAGTTGGGTTTTTTGTCTAACAAAGAAGAAGGAGAATATTTGAATTCTGAGGAAGGTCAAGATCAAATGGCAGAGCAAATCGCCAAAGCTATTATGGCTTACAAAAAAGAATTTTTTAGCGAAAATGCTTCAGTTGAGGATGAGAGACCAATTGTAAAACCACCGAAGCCAACCAAAGAAGAAGTCAAAGAAACAACCAAAGTGCTAACCCAAGACGTAGCAGAAGTCAAACAGCCGGAAACGGTTGTGGTGCCGACATCTGAAAATGGCAAATACAAGATCCAGCTTTTTGCTTCTTCCAAAAAGAGAGACGTGACTTCGCCTGATTTTAAAGGTTTGAAAGCTATATCATATACCTTTGATAATAATTTATACAAGTATTTTTACGGCAGCGCCTCCGATTTGAACGAAGCCAAAAAGTTATGTCAAGAAGCTAAAAAAAGCGGTTTTTCTGATGCTTTTGTTGTGGTAGTTAACGATGGTAAAACATCAGCCGTAAAATAATTCTAATACTATTTGAAATTGATAAAACCAATGAAAGGACTCAGCGCAGTTGTAGGGACGATTTTATTATTCATGGCCAATGTAACGCTGGCCCAATCCGGCGAAAAATTTAAAGTAGCACTCGATGCCGGCCACGGTGCACATGACTTTGGTGCCGTTTATCACGGACATATAGAAAAAAATATCGCTTTGGCGGTGGTGCTTAAAGTAGGTAAGATTCTGGAAAAAAATTCGGCAGTAGAAGTTGTCTATACCCGGAAAACGGATGTGTTTATTGATTTAATTGAACGTGCCAACATTGCCAACAGAGCTGATGCCAATATTTTTGTATCCATCCATTGTAATGCCAATAAGAATACTGCCGCATCTGGTTCAGAGACTTATGTGATGGGTATGTCTAAAAACGCCTCCAACTTGGAAGCCGCCAAAAAGGAAAATGAGGTGATCACTATGGAGAAAGATTACAAACAGAAATACCAAGGTTTTGATCCTAAATCTCCGGAAACCTTTATCGGTTTAGTGGTGCAGCAAGAAGAGTTTATGGAAGGCAGTATTGCTTTAGCCGGCAATGTTCAGGAATTTTTTATGAAAGCCGGTTCTAAAAGCCGCGGTGTAAAACAAGCACCATTTATGGTTTTACACAAAGCGTATATGCCGAGAGTGTTAATCGAAATGGGATTCATCTCTAATCCTGAAGAAGGCAATCGTTTGGATTCAGAGCAAGGACAAAAAGATATGGCCGAAGCTATTGCCAATGCTATTCTGAAATACAAAAAAGAATTTTATGGAGCAGGAGAAGCCGATACTTCAGTTAAGCCATCCCAAAAAGTAGAAAACACCAAAACAGTTGATTCGCCTGCTGTTGCCAAAAACTCCAAAACCCCTGAGGTGAAAAAAACTGAGCCAAAAGTCGAGCCTAAGCCGGTTGCTGCCAATACCGGTGTGGCTACTTTTAAAGTGCAATTGTCTGCGAGTGGTACTAAGTTAGAACCTGTTCCGAGCAATTTTAAAGGGTTGAACAATATTTCTGTTGCTAACGAAGGTACTTTATACAAATACATGTATGGCGAAACTTCAAGTTATGAGGAAGCCAAAAAGTTGTTAGCAGAAGCTAAAGCCAAAGGATTTACATCGGCTTTTGTGATTGCATTTAAAAACGGTAAAAAAGTGTCTGTGCAAGAAGCTTTAAAACAATAATAACAAGGAGTTTTAGTATTTTATTTTAACTTTGCCAAAAAAAATAAGCTTTGAAAATTACCAGAGAAATCAAAACAGCCATTTTAGTTATTGCCTCTATTTTATTGTTTATTTGGGGATACAGTTTCTTGAAAGGAAGAGATTTATTGTCGAGTTACAATAAATACTACGTTACCTATACTAATGTTGACGGATTGGTTTCTGCTGCGCCGGTAACTATCAACGGATTGACAGTCGGAAAAGTAAATTCTATTGTATTGCAAGATGACTGGACTTCTTTAGTCGAACTCCAAATCAATGGCGATTATAAAATCCCGAAAAACAGTGTGGCCGAATTGTATGCTCCGGGACCTATTGGCGGCAAACAAATTGCCATCTTACCCAATACGGAAACTCAAGATATTGCCGTTTCAGGCGATTTCTTAAAGTCGGCTAACAAATTAGGACTCACCGAAGAAGTGTCCAACCAAATCAAGCCCATCAAAGAAAAATTAGATAAGGTTTTGGAAAATGCCAATACGATGTTGGTTAATATCAATCAAGTTTTAGACGAAAAAACCAAGCAAAACCTTCGAGGCAGTTTGGAGAACCTGAACGCGACTTTAGCCGAGTTTAAAGAAGCGTCGGCGTCAGTAAACGGAATGTTGGCAGAAAACAAAGGTAAAATCAACAGCACGATGACTAATTTCGAGAAGACATCAGCTAATTTGAGTAAAATGTCTGATTCTTTAGCCAAAGCCAATATCACGCAAACGGTTAAGAATCTCGAAAAAACATTGGCCAGCGTAGACAAGCTAATGGCCGATATGCAAGCCGGTAAAGGAACTTTGGGCAAATTAGCCAAAGACGAAGCATTATACAACAACTTTGCTAAAAGTTCCAAAGAGTTAGAATTGCTCTTGCAAGATTTACGATTGAACCCAACCCGCTATATCAATGTTTCGCTTTTCGGTAAGAAAAACAAACCTTACAAAGCGCCGGTTAACGATACTATTACCAAGTAAAACATCATTTTATGCTGTACATTGACAACATACTTTTTGCCTTAATCTTGATTGCAGGAATTGGTTTTTTTGCCCAAAACGTAAAGAAACTCAAACGCAATATTAATTTGGGTCGCGATGTGAATCGCACTGACAACAGTTCCGCTCGTTGGAAAAACATGACCATGATTGCTTTAGGGCAATCTAAAATGGTAAAAAGACCGATAGCTGCCTTTTTGCACTTAATTGTGTATGTGGGCTTTATCATCATCAACTTAGAAGTACTCGAAATCATCATCGACGGTTTGTTCGGAACGCATAGAGTGTTTTCAAAAATGGGCTCATTTTACGGCTTTTTGATTGGCTCTTTTGAAGTTTTAGCGGTACTGGTTTTAGTTGCAGTAGCGGCTTTTTGGATCAGAAGAAATGTACTTAGTATTGGCCGTTTCAGAAGTTCGGATTTGAACGGCGCTCCTAAAAAAGATGCCAACACGATTCTGTATTTCGAAGTAGTATTGATGTCGTTATTCTTAATCATGAATGCCTTCGATTTGCATTTTCAGGATATGAATTCCGGAAATATCATTTCGCAATTTTTAGCGCCTTCTCCGGATACTTTTTCTTTAGAAGCTGTCACCATTATCGAAAGAACGGCTTGGTGGTTGCACATAGTCGGGATTTTGATTTTCCTGAACTATTTGTACTATTCCAAACATTTACACATTTTATTGGCTTTCCCAAATACGTATTTTGCCGATTTGAATGCCAAAGGAAAATTCGATAATTTAGAGAGTGTGACTAAAGAAGTCAAGTTGATGATGGATCCGAATGCCGATCCTTTCGCAGCGCAACCGGTGGATGAAAATGCAGTGCCGAGTAAATTCGGAGCTTCAGACGTACAAGACTTAAATTGGGTGCAATTGCTTAACGCTTACACTTGTACCGAGTGCGGCCGTTGTACTTCCTCTTGTCCGGCCAACCAAACCGGTAAAAAATTATCGCCGAGAAAAATCATGATGGACACCCGCGATCGTTTGGAAGAAGTCGGTAAGAATATCGATGCCAACAAAGGCGTATTTGTGCCGGACGGTAAGTCGTTACTAAATGATTACATCACTACCGAAGAACTTTGGGCTTGTACATCTTGTAACGCTTGTGTGGAAGAATGTCCGGTGAACATTAGTCCGTTATCGATTATTATGGATATGAGAAGGTATTTGGTTATGGAACAAAGTGCCGCACCACAATCGTTAAACGCTATGATGACCAACATCGAAAACAATGGAGCGCCATGGCAATACAACCAAATGGATCGTTTAAACTGGAAAGACGAAAATTAACTATAATAAGGATGAATTCTCATATTTGTGAGGCTTGGGAATTTGTTAAATGAATTTGAAAAACTATAAAAAGTAACACAATGAAAGCGGAAGACATTGAAAAAAAATTGCAAAGCATCACAGAAAATGGCCAGCATTTAAGTCCGATTTTACCGGAAGGCATCAAGAATTATCTAATCGACATCGACGGAACCATCTGTGATGATATTCCGAATGAAGAACCGGAAAGAATGTTAACGGCCGAAGTATATCCGGATGCTTTGGTTACCTTGAACAAATGGTATGATGAAGGACATATTATCTTCTTCTTTACTTCAAGAACCGAAGCGCACAGAGAATACACCGAGCGTTGGTTAAAACAACACGGGTTTAAATACCACGGAATGGTTATGGGGAAACCACGAGGCGGTAATTACCATTGGATAGACAATCACCTAGTGAAAGCAACGCGTTACCGAGGTAAGTTCACCGATTTGGTAGACAAAGAAGTAACCATTCAAGTGTTCGACGACGAGCACCACGAATAATATCAAATATCAGATGTTAGATATTAAATTTTCGAACATTTAATATCTGATATCTTAAATCTAAAATTGATTATGTCAGAAGTATTAAACGTGCCGACTATGGCAGAAATGATGGCTCAAGGCAAGCAACCCGAAGTATTGTTTTGGGTAGGTTGTGCCGGAAGTTTTGACGACAGAGCCAAAAAAATCACCAAGGCTTTCGTGCGCATTCTAAATCGCGCCAATGTAGAGTTTGCCGTTTTAGGAACTGAAGAAAGCTGTACCGGTGATCCGGCCAAACGCGCCGGAAACGAATTTTTGTTTCAAATGCAAGCCATGATGAATATCGAGGTGTTAAATGCTTATGAAGCCAAAAAAATCGTTACTGCTTGTCCGCATTGTTTCAATACTTTGAAAAATGAATACCCGGAATTGGGCGGCACTTATGAAGTGGTGCATCATACCGAATTTTTAAAGCAGTTATTAGATTCAGGTCGATTAACCATCGAAGGTGGCCAATTCAAAGGCAAGAAAATCACTTTCCACGACCCGTGTTATTTGGGTCGTGCGAACAATGTGTATGAAGCACCAAGAGATTTGATTCAGAAATTAGACGCTGAATTAGTCGAAATGAAACGCTCGCGCGCCAATGGTTTGTGTTGTGGTGCCGGTGGTGCTCAAATGTTTAAAGAGCCTGAAAACGGGAACAAAGACATCAATGTAGAAAGAACGGAAGATGCTTTAGAAACCAAAGCTGAAATCATTGCAGCGGGTTGTCCGTTTTGCAATACCATGATGACCGATGGTGTCAAAGCCAAAGAGCAAGAAGGCAACGTAAAAGTACTGGACGTAGCCGAACTTATCGCCAATGCACAAGATTTATAATTCATAATTCACAATTTAATGTACGTTCCTTTTGAAAATTTACCCGAAGAATCGCGCATTTGGATTTACCAATCTAATCGCAAATTTTCCGATGACGAAATGGCCGAAATTGAGAGCGATTTAAAAGCATTCCTCGAAAATTGGTCGGCACACGGCACCGGTTTAGAAGCTTCTTATTTGTTAAAGTACAACCGTTTTATCATTATCGCGGTGAATCAACAAGTGCAACAAGCGACCGGTTGTTCCATTGATGCTTCGGTTTCGTTTATCCAAAGCTTGGAACAAAAATACCAAGTCGATTTGTTGGATAAAATGAATGTAACCTTCAAAAACGGGGAACATATCGCGCACAAATCGTTAATCGACTTTAAGCGAATGGCCAAAGAAAAAGCGGTTACCGCCAATACTATCGTGTTTAATAATTTGGTCAATACCATCGAAGAATTCAACGAAAGCTGGGAAGTTCCCGCTGCCGAAAGTTGGCATAGTCGTTTCTTTTAACTCCCTTTTTTCATGAAGCAGTTTTTGTTCAGAATAGCAGTATTCAGCGCTTTGTTGTTTTTGGTGACGAATTGTTCGACGACCAAAGACAAAAAGTCGGTTGTAACCCTGAGCAAAGCCGGCATTGCAGAAGACGAAGAGATCTACATTCCGCACATCAAATCGGAACGCAAGAACTATTTCCCGGAAACCTTAGCCGAAAACCAATGGGTTGACAGTATTTACAACCAAATGACTTTTGAGGATAAAGTCGGACAGTTGTTTATGGTGGCTGCTTATTCCAACAAAGATTCGGTTCATACCAACGCCATCAAAAAGTTGGTTCGCGATTACAAAATCGGAGGGGTAATTTTTTTTCAAGGTGGTCCTAGGAGACAAGCCCGTTTGACCAATCAATACCAATCGTTAGCCAAGGTACCATTGTTTGTAGGGATTGATGCCGAATGGGGTATGAGCATGCGATTGGATTCTACTTTCCGTTATCCTTTCAACATGACTTTAGGTGCGATTAAGGATTTGAAGTTGGTCGAGAAAGTTGGCGTCGCTATGGCCAAAGAAAGCAAAAGAATGGGCGTACACTTTAATTTTGCGCCGGTTTTAGACATCAACACCAATCCTAAAAATCCGATTATCGGTTTTCGTTCTTTTGGAGAGAATAAAGTTAGCGTTGCCGAACACGCCATCGCCTTAATGAACGGTACCCAAAGCCAAGGCATATTTGCTACCGGAAAACACTTTCCGGGTCACGGTGATACGGCAACCGATTCACATTATGCATTGCCCGTTGTTAACGCTTCCGCAGATCACATTGAAAAAGTCGAATTGTATCCGTACAAACGCATGTTTGATGAAGGTTTGGTTTCGGTCATGGTCGCACATTTGAATGTGCCGAGTTTGGAGCCGCGTGAAGGTTATCCGACATCTATATCACAGCCGGTAGTGACGAATTTGTTAAAAAACGAAATGGGATTTGACGGATTGATTTTTACCGATGCCTTGAATATGAAAGGCGCCAGTAATTTTAAAAAGCCCGGCGATATCGATTTGGAAGCTTTTATGGCCGGAAACGACATCTTGCTTT
>JBEBBH010000156.1:0-2928 GCA_041158485.1 Bacteroidota bacterium
TATCTTCAATTTTTTTATAGGCTTTTAGTGTGTCTTCGGGTGTCGCATTTTCATCGACTAAGATTAAAATATGAGACGCTCTGACTTCTTTTTGCAATCTATTGTAAGCTTCTTCGATTAAGGCTTCGGTAATCTTGGTATCGTTAAAATAGTTTTTAGCCAATTGATTACGGTACGATTTCAGCTCGGCTTGGTATTTAGCGCTGTTTTGCAACCCTAATTTATACGCTTTGTTTACTTTTAATTTGTAACCGATAAAAAGTGCTAAGTATTGGTTTAAATCTTTTTGAGATTCGTCTTTCACCAAGTCTAAGTTTTTCTTGTAAACCCTTGCAAACTCATCAGTATCATATGATTTATCATTGATGGTAAATAAAACTTCTTTGGTGTTGGTTTGCCCGAAACCGGCCGCAGCCACCAACAGGAACAATCCTAAAAAAAACGGTTTTATACTCATAAGGCTTTGTTTCTTTGTAAAATCAGCATTAAATTTTTGATTTCGTTGCCACATTTTGAACGAATCATTTTATAGTGGTAACAATCAACAAAAGTAACAATTCAAACACATTATACAAGTATAGCGCTGACTATTAACAAAATTTTATTAACAGAATTTCAGGGTCATTTCGGAAGAAAAAAAACTCTGAAAGATTAGGGACTCGAATTCTGAGTAAATAATAGTATTTTTGCAGACCATTTATCAAAAATTCATGAGTTTTTTAAAAGAAATACAACGTCGCAGAACATTCGGTATTATTTCGCACCCCGATGCCGGTAAAACGACCTTGACGGAAAAATTATTGCTTTTCGGAGGTGCTATCCAAGAAGCCGGTGCCGTTAAAAACAACAAAATCAAGAAAGGGGCTACTTCCGATTTTATGGAAATAGAGCGCCAAAGAGGGATTTCGGTAGCTACATCGGTTTTGGCTTTCAACTATCAAGACAAGAAAATCAACATACTCGATACACCGGGACACAAAGATTTTGCCGAGGACACTTTCAGAACCCTAACGGCTGTAGACAGTGTAATTGTGGTGATTGACGTAGCCAAAGGGGTTGAGGAACAAACCGAAAAATTGGTGGAAGTTTGTCGCATGAGAAACATTCCGATGATTGTTTTCATTAACAAATTGGACCGTGAAGGAAAAGATGCCTTTGACTTGATGGATGAAGTAGAGCAAAAACTCAAACTCAGTGTTACGCCTTTGAGTTTCCCTATCGGAATGGGTTATGATTTTCAAGGGATTTATAATATTTGGGAGCAAAATATCAATTTGTTTAGTGGCGACAGCCGAAAAAATATTGAAGACACTATTGCTTTTTCCGACATCAACAGTCCGGAATTAGAAAAAATTATAGGCGAGAAACCGGCAGTTAAACTGCGAGAAGAATTGGAATTAATAGATGAAGTTTATCCGGCTTTTGATCGCGAGGCTTACTTGAACGGTGATTTACAACCGGTTTTTTTCGGATCGGCTTTGAACAATTTCGGTGTTAGAGAACTATTGGATTGCTTTGTCCAAATTGCGCCTTCCCCAAGACCGAAGGAATCGGAAACCCGTTTAGTACATCCGGAAGAAGAAAAAATGAGTGGCTTTGTCTTTAAAATACACGCCAATATGGACCCGAAACACCGCGACCGTTTGGCTTTCGTGAAAATTGTATCGGGAACTTTCGAAAGAAACAAGCCTTACACCCATGTTCGTTTGAATAAAAATTTGAAGTTTTCGAGTCCGAATGCTTTTTTTGCTGAAAAGAAAGAAATTGTAGATATTTCATACCCCGGCGATATAGTAGGCTTACATGATACCGGAAATTTCAAAATCGGAGACACTTTGACTGAAGGTGAAATGATGAGCTTTAAAGGGATTCCGAGTTTTTCACCGGAGCATTTCCGTTACATTAACAATGCCGACCCACTCAAAGCCAAACAATTAGACAAAGGTGTTGACCAATTAATGGACGAAGGTGTAGCACAGTTATTCACCTTAGAAATGAACAACCGTAAAGTTATCGGTACGGTTGGCGCATTGCAATACGAAGTGATTCAATACCGTTTAGAGCACGAATACGGTGCCAAATGCAGTTATGAAAACTTCCCTGTTCACAAGGCTTGTTGGGTAAAACCAAACGACCCCAAAAGCGAAGAGTTTAAAGAATTCAAACGCATCAAGCAAAAGTTTTTGGCGCACGACAAATACGGACAATTGGTATTCTTGGCAGACTCGGAATTCACCATTCAAATGACGCAAAGTAAATTCCCGAATGTAAAATTATTCTTTACTTCTGAATTTGATTGATAACCTGAATTTTATCGGATAAATTTTTTAAGTTTAAAAATGATTGCTATATTTACCACCTGAAATAAAATGACTATGAAACACTTAACTAAAATATATTTGCTGACCTTTTTGGTTTTCGCTGATATAGCAGCTTTTGCCGGCCCAGGCGACGACACCGGAGGAGGTGACTTAGGAGGAGGCGATCCACCACCCGCTCCCATAAATTCTTATCTTATAATTATGATAGGTTTTGCTTTGATTCTGGGTTTTTATTCCTTAAGAAAATACAGAAAACAAATCAACTAATACAACATACAAAAAAGGTTCCTATAGAGGAACCTTTTTTTATGCCTAAAATAAAAAACCCATCCTTTCGGATGGGTTTTTTATGAACCTATATTTTAAAACTATCTTTTCACTAGTCTTAAGGTTTTTACATTGTCCTCTTGCGTTACAACTACATTGTAAACTCCCGATGGATAACGCTCTCCTAAAGATACTACTGGCATATCAGCTGCGTTGATTTCACGGGTCTCAATCAATTTACCAATCATGTCGTATACTTTAACATGAACCGGTGCTTCGCTTGAACTCTCCATGCGGAAACTAAACTGATAATCATATGGATTCGGATATGCTACCACAC
>JBEBBH010000157.1:0-7592 GCA_041158485.1 Bacteroidota bacterium
TTGATCCATATACCGAGTAATCATGTATAAATAGGCTCTTGCAAAATCTCCTTTATATTCATTTATAGGTTCAAAAACCAAACCGGTGTAGCCTGGCCATCCGCAGGCACCTACTTTAGAACCATTAGAGGAAGTATAGTTAACCGAAGCGGGATTAACATACCCAATTGGGTAATTACTTTTTTTGTTATTTACATATTGATCAGCTGGAAATAAATGGTGCAAATCGGTATACTGCGGATTCGCAGCATTATCAAACCCTCCCCAATAAGAATTAGGCAAACAATGTTCTCTGGAATAACAATCGCCTTCAGCCCCAGAAGTTCCACATTGATTGGTAAAAATAGTAAAGGTATAGGCCGGCGAACTATTCGGCACATCACTATACATATCCCAAATAATAGTATTATTTGGTGCCGACCTCACATCGGTAAATTGATAAGCGTCCCAAACGTCAAAACTAGTACTTGTATAGGGTAGTTTTACATGTCCGTTAGCTGAAATGGTTTTTAGAGCAGTCCTCAGATTTTCACCATATAATCCTTGCGCAGCATCATAGTAACCTGAAGGTATCTGGCCAACAGTTATAGATGTTATTAATAAAAATAACAATGAAAATAATCGCATTTGGTTGTATTTAATAGAAAGGGGTAAAATGCATTCAACTATAAATGATTAATACTATTATTGAACAAATTATCTTCACAATTATAAAAAAAACATAAAAGTTAGCAGGCGTATAATTTATAAATAATCGTCATTTCATTAGTTTTGTAGCTTTAGTATTAAATAAAAACAATACTCTTCCCTTTTGCTGTGTTTTTTGTAAATAAAAACCACTAAGTTAATTCCTTCTTTTTAGACAGATTGGAGTTAATTTACATCAATAACAATACTTTCACAGCTGCTTAAATGCAACTTCAAACTAGATAAGTTGAATAAAGTTTTAATTGAATGTTGATAAAACAAGGTGGAGATTTATCAAACAAAAAGCCTCACTTAATCGTGAGGCTTTTTGTTTGATAAATTCAAAATATCCTAAATTACATATTGCGTCTATACTGACCACCAACTTCAAACAAAGCCGAAGTAATTTGCCCTAACGAACAATATTTCGTGGCTTCCATTAATTTTTCAAACAAGTTTTTATTGCTGATAGCCGCTTCTTGCAACCCATTGATTTGCTCTTCTTCTTTGCCGTAATTTGCTAGCTTAAGGTTTTCCAAAGTAGCAATTTGGAATTGCTTCTCTTCTTCCGTGGCACGAATCACTTCGGCCGGAATTACCGTTGGCGAACCTTTGGAACTCAAGAATGTATTTACGCCTATGATTGGGAATTCACCCGTATGTTTCAAGGTTTCGTAGTACAAACTTTCTTCCTGAATTTTACTTCTTTGGTACATGGTTTCCATAGCGCCTAAAACACCGCCGCGTTCTGTGATACGGTCGAATTCTTGTAATACGGCTTCTTCCACCAAATCAGTCAATTCTTCAATAATAAACGAACCTTGAATTGGATTTTCATTCTTAGCCAATCCTAATTCTTTATTGATAATCAACTGAATCGCCATCGCTCTGCGCACCGATTCTTCCGTTGGCGTGGTAATCGCTTCATCGTACGCATTGGTATGCAACGAATTACAGTTGTCGTAAATCGCATATAAAGCTTGTAAAGTAGTACGAATGTCGTTAAAGTCAATTTCCTGAGCGTGTAACGAACGACCGGAGGTTTGAATGTGGTATTTCAACATTTGCGCTCTTTCGTTGGCACCGTATTTATTTTTCATGGCTTTCGCCCAAATTTTACGCGCTACACGACCAATTACGGCATATTCCGGGTCGATTCCGTTCGAGAAGAAGAACGATAAATTCGGACCGAAATCGTTAATGTTCATACCGCGACTTAGGTAATATTCCACATAAGTGAAACCGTTCGCCAAGGTAAACGCCAATTGCGTAATCGGATTGGCTCCGGCTTCGGCTATATGGTAACCCGAAATCGAAACCGAATAGAAGTTGCGGACATTCTTTTGGATGAAATATTCTTGAACGTCTCCCATCAAACGCAAGGCAAATTCGGTAGAGAAAATACAAGTGTTTTGTGCTTGGTCTTCTTTTAAAATATCGGCTTGAACAGTACCACGGACTTGTGTCAGGGTTTTGATTTTGATGTCGTCATACACTTCTTTCGGCAACACTTGATCACCGGTTACGCCTAACAACATCAATCCTAATCCGTTATTGCCTTGTGGCAATTCGCCGTTGTATCTTGGTCTTGGTAAACCTTTCTTTTTGTAGATTTCGTTGATTTTCTCTTCTACTTCTACCTGAAGGTTATTGTCTATGATGTATTTTTCACAGTTTTGGTCGATGGCCGCGTTCATGAAAAATCCTAACAACATTGGCGCCGGACCGTTAATAGTCATCGACACGGAAGTCATTGGGTGACTCAAATCGAAACCGGAATACAATTTCTTAGCGTCGTCTAAACAACAAATTGAAACACCGGCATTCCCGATTTTACCGTAAATATCAGGACGCAAATCAGGATCGTTTCCATATACGGTACCCGTGTCAAACGCCGTTGACAAACGCTTCGCCGGCATGCCCAACGATACGTAATGAAAACGACGGTTGGTGCGTTCCGGTCCGCCTTCTCCGGCAAACATACGTGTTGGATCTTCGCCTTCTCTTTTAAACGGATACAAACCGGAAGCAAACGGGAATTCACCCGGTACATTTTCCTGTAAATTCCATTTTAAAATGTCACCCCAAGCTTGGTATTTCGGCAAAGCCACTTTCGGGATTTGCGAGTGTGACAAGCTTTCGGTATGCGTTTGGATTTTGATTTCTTTGTCGCGGACTTTAAAGCTGTAAATCGGATTTTTGTATTTGTTGACTTTGTCGTTCCAAGTGTGAATAATTTCCCAGTTGAACGGATCTAAGTTCATTTTAACGCGGTCGAATTCTTTCAACAATAAGTTTAGAAACTCTTTGTTATCTTCATTGAAATTCAAACTGTTAACTTCAATACCTGATTTATCAATGTCCGGTTGTTTTTTGGCAACACTTTCAATGGTTTTGTAAATACCGTAAAGCTTTTGGGCAACTTCTACCTGTGTCAAAACCGTTTCATCGTACTTGCGATTGTTTTCGGCTATTTCAGATAAATAACGTGTTCTGTGCGGCGGAATCACGAAAACCTTCTCGCTCATTTCACGAGTGATTTCGAAAGTCGATTGTAAATCGGCTCCGGTTTTCGCTACAATTTTATCCATGATTTTTTTGTAGAGTGTGTTCATGCCCGGATCATTGAACTGCGAGGCAATAGTTCCGATAACCGGCATATCATCCGGATTCACATCCCAAAGATTATGGTTGCGTTGGTATTGTTTTTTTACATCGCGAATCGCATCTAAAGCGCCGCGTTTGTCGAATTTGTTAATCGCTACCAAATCGGCAAAATCCAACATATCGATTTTCTCTAACTGAGTCGCAGCACCAAACTCCGGTGTCATTACATACAAAGACACGTCTGAATGTTCTAAAATCTCAGTATCACTTTGACCGATTCCGGAAGTTTCCAAAATGATAATATCGTATTTTGCGGCTTTCAAAACTTGAATCGCTTCGTTCACATATTTAGACAAAGCCAAATTCGACTGGCGTGTGGCCAACGAACGCATATAAACTCTAGGATTATTGATAGCATTCATACGAATTCTATCGCCCAACAAAGCACCGCCGGTTTTTCTTTTGGAAGGATCGACTGAAATCAATCCGATGGTTTTTTCAGGGAAATCGATTAAAAAGCGACGTACCAATTCATCCACTAAGGATGATTTTCCGGCGCCACCGGTTCCCGTAATTCCGAGAACAGGAATATGAGTCGTTTCATTTTTTTTATGAATAGCATCTAAAACATCTTTGGCTACGTCGGGGAAATTTTCCGCTGAAGAAATAATACGAGCAATAGCAGTTGGATTTTTATCTTCTAAATGATTAATCTCACCATTGAGTTCGTTACCTACCGGGAAATCGGCTTGTTTTACCAAGTCGTTAATCATGCCTTGCAATCCCATGGCACGACCATCATCCGGCGAATAAATTCGGGTAATCCCGTATTCATGCAATTCTGAAATCTCTGAAGGCAAAATAACACCGCCGCCGCCGCCAAAAATTTTGATGTGTCCAGCGCCTTTTTCTTTCAACAAATCGTACATGTATTTGAAATACTCATTATGGCCGCCTTGATAGGAAGTCATCGCAATCGCATTTGCATCTTCTTGAATAGCAGTATTTACCACTTCTTCCACGCTGCGGTCGTGACCCAAATGAATCACTTCTACACCGGTAGCTTGGATAATACGTCGCATAATGTTGATGGCTGCATCGTGACCGTCGAAAAGTGATGCTGCAGTAACAATTCTTACTTTATTTTTAGGAATATAGGGCTGTTCTTGAACCATTGTTAAATAAGTGTCTGTTTTGAGGGTGCAATTTACAGAATTATTAAAAATTTACCATTTAAAATCGGAAAAATAAAAAGCCAAAACGCGACTAAACCAGAAATGTTGAATTAACATTTATTTGCCATTTTTCGGCATGAAGATTGCTTACTTTTGAAAAAAAGAAACCGCTTATGAAAACAAAAGTCGCGCTACTCCTACTCGTTCCGTTTTTAGGAATTTCCCAAATTAAAATTTTAGACGATCTCAAAAAAAAGGTGCCTACCAAAAGTTCACAAAGCTTGGGTTCGCTCACTTCCACTGATATTTCCAAAGGGTTGAAAGAAGCCTTGAATAAAGGTATTGAAAAGCAAGTCAGCAAATTAACTGCAACCGATGGCTTTTACAAAAACGAATTGGTTAAAATTTTACTCCCGGAAGAATTACAAAAAGTAGATAAAACACTCCGCAAAATGGGCATGGGTAATTTGGCTGATGAAGGCATTTTACTCTTGAATCGTGCTGCCGAAGAAGCGGTAAAAGAATCGACACCGATATTTGTAGACGCTGTAAAAAACATGAGTTTCACCGATGCCAAAAACATTTTAATGGGCAATGAAAATGCGGCTACCACTTATTTACAATCCACTACAACCAATCCGCTGTATGCTAAATTCAGTCCTGTAATCCAAAGTTCATTAGCCAAAGTAGGCGCTGATAAAGTTTGGGCCAACATCATCAAAAAGTACAACAGCATTCCGTTGGTTACTAAAATCAATCCCGATTTGACTGATTACACGACTAACAAAGCTTTGCAAGGTGTGTTTACGATGATTGCCCTGGAAGAAAAAGACATCAGGACACAATTGGGCGCCAGAACTTCTCCGTTATTGAAGAAAGTATTTGCGCTACAAGACAGAAAACCTTAATTTTTTAGAAATCAATAACATAAGAATAACATAACCTTAACACAAGGACTTGAAATCGAGACTTATCTTTGTAATGTAATAAAATTGGTTTTTTTATTATTTGGTTAGGTTAGTTAAAAAATGCCGGTGCTTGGAAAAGCATCGGCTTTTTTTATGTTAGCTTTTCACGAAGTTTTTTGAAGTAAGCAAAGGCTTTAACCAATCGACTACCATACCAAGAGAACATTTCGCCATCCACAAAAAACGTTTTGGCGTGATGCGTAAATCGGCCTAATTCAAAGGCGTGTTCATCTTTAAAAGGAAACGGTTCCGATGACAACAAAACCAAATCGGGATCGCCTTGTAAACGGATTTTCTTGATTTCTACTTCGGGATATCGTCCTGTATAATTGGAGTTGTTTTCGTAAATGTTTTCAAATTTATTCAGACGCAACATTGCATTGATAAAAGTATTCCCACCGGCTACCATGTATGGATTGGCCCAAATAAAATAGGCGACTTTATACGAAGGTTGGTCTTGAATAAACTGCTGAAAATCACGCTGTGCAAACTGAATTTTATCGGTCCATTTCTGCGCTTCGGTTCTTCGGTTAAACAACAGTCCAAAATCGGTTATCATTTGGTAATTGTCTTCCAAAGTAATGATATTCGTAACCCAAACCGGACAAATTTCAGCCAATTGTTCGACAATCTCAAGGGTGTTTTCTTCTTTGTTGGCGATGATGATATCGGGTCGTAACAAACGGATTTTTTCGACATGCACATTCTTGGTTCCGCCAATAATCTTTTTGGTCGATTTAAAATGATACGGATGCACACAGAACTTGGTAATCCCGACGATATTGTCTTCCAAACCCAAATCGTATAGCAATTCCGTTAGCGATGGCACTAAAGAAACAATTCGCTTGGGCGCGGTTATAAAGGAATGAGAAGTTCCGAGTTGGTCAACAAATGATTTTTCAATCATAATATGCACTAACTTTTAGCCAAATAAAGAGCCATTTTTTTATAATTCCCAACAAAAAGAAATCCGAGAACTACATTTATCGCGCTGATGACCCAACTCGCATAATTAACAGAAAAAGCCGTATTTTCAAACTGATTGACTCTATTTCTGAATTCAGCTATGGTATAATAAAGTATATCAGGAATATTTTCTATAATAAGAAACCCGCCTATAATTACGATAGCCAATTTTAAAATGCTTTCATTGTTTAAATTGCCCAAATCAATGCGCTCTTCATCAAAACCGGTGTCAAGTTTTAAAAACTTAATAACAGAATCTGTTTTAAAAATCAAAGTGATAAATATTCCCAATGAAACAAAAACTGCACTTAATAGCACTAATAACAATAGTATGTCAAACCCATACACTAAATTAACAGTATTGGAAGGTATAACGGTAAAAAGGGTTAATATCCCGGAATAAAGTCCGAATACCTTAATCAAGATCCTGAATAAATCGCGTTTTGTCATGAATTTATTTTTAAAATTTCCTGCATTTCCTGTTGCAATTTCAGCGCTTCTTCCCTAGCCATTTCCGCAAAATCCAATCCGTTTGACGCATATATAATCGCTCTGGACGAATTGATTAACAAACCTACGTTTTCGTTCAAGCCGTATTGACAAACTTCCGAAAGACTGCCGCCTTGCGCGCCTACACCGGGAACCAGTAAAAAACTATCAGGTACAAGTTTACGAATCTCCGCAAAATATTCGGCTTTGGTGGCGCCAACAACATACATAAGGTTCTGACTGTTTTGCCAAGTCTTTGACGTTTTAATGACTTTTTGGTATAAGGCTTCGTTGTCTGTATTTTGCGTTTGAAAATCAAAAGCGCCTTCATTAGAAGTTAAGGCTAACAATATGGTATGTTTGTTTTCAAAAGCCAAAAAAGGTTCTACACTGTCTTTGCCCATATAAGGCGCAACCGTAACACTATCAAAATTCAAGTCTTCCAAAAAGGCTTTGGCGTACATGGTAGACGTATTCCCGATATCGCCGCGTTTGGCATCAGCTATGGTGAAGATTTCAGGATAGTTTTCGTTGATGTAATTGATGGTTTTTTGGAGTGATGTCCAACCCTTTAAGCCGTGAGCTTCGTAGAAAGCCATATTGGGTTTATAGGAAACGCATAAGTCGTGCGTGGCATCGATGATGGCTTTGTTGAATTCGAAAATCGGATCTTCCAGGGTTAGTAAATGCGATGGAATTT
>JBEBBH010000158.1:0-5877 GCA_041158485.1 Bacteroidota bacterium
ATTCTTCCTAAATTCATTCACGGTGGTTTTGTGACTTTAATTATTGCTTCGGCATTAGTTGGTGTAATGGGCACTTGGTATTTGGCCAAACAAATCAGCAAGAACTATACTAAAATCGTTAAAATTGACGATTATAAAAAAGTATTGGCTGAACTTAGTGTTGACTTATCAATCCCTAAATATGCCACGCACTTGGTGTACATGACCAACTCCAATCGCAGTGATGAAATTGAAGAAAAGGTAATGTACTCTATCTTGCAAAAACGCCCTAAACGCGCCGATTTATATTGGTTCATACACGTAAACATCTTAAGCGAACCCTACAAAAAAGAATACCGAGTGACCGAAATTGTGAAAGATGATATTTACCGCATTGACTTCTATCTTGGTTTCCGAGAACCAACCAAAATTAACTTGATGTTCAAACAAGTTATCAAGGAAATGGTGGATCGCGGTGAAGTAGACATTACCAGCCGATACGAATCGTTGAATAAAAACAACATCATCGGCGACTTCAAATTTGTCTTGTCTGAAAAATTCTTGTCTAATGACAGCGACTTGACTTTCTTCGAGAAAATTATCATGAACACCTATTTTATCATGAAAAAGATGAGTTTATCAGAAGAAAAAGGTTTTGGATTAGATAGTAGTTCGGTAAAAATTGAACAATTCCCGTTGGTGATTCATGCGCCTGAGAAGATTGAAATGCGTCGAATAGAACGCGATTGCAATCCGATCTAATGGTTAACCCAACAACTTTTCTTATAAGATTGAGTTGAAAAACTTAGTTTCTTTTTTTAACGTGTTAATTTTAAGATTACATCATAAAAAAGGAATATCTTTGCACGCTTATTTTTTTACCAAATGCGATTACACCGAAATTTAGTTTACACCACCATTGATTCCTTAAACGCTATCTTTAACGAAGGCGAATACGCCGACAAAGTGGTAGCACGCGCTTTGAAAAAAGACAAACGTTGGGGCAGTTCCGACCGCAAATTTGTGGCCGAAACCATTTATGAAATCGTCCGTTGGAAAAGACTTTACATGGAAATCGCCGATGTGAAAGAACCGATCAATCGCGATGAACTATGGCGCATTTTTGCCGTATGGGCTGTATTGCGCGGCTACCCTATTCCCGATTGGCGTCAATTGGAAGGCACTCCGGAACGAAAAATCAAAGGCCGTTTTGACGAATTGTCTAAAATCAGAAAAATGCGTGAATCCATTCCGGATTGGATGGATGAATTGGGCGTAAAAGAATTAGGCGAAGAAGTTTGGACTAAAGAAATAGCAGCACAAAACAAACAAGCACAAGTAATTCTTAGGGTAAACACCCTAAAAACTACCAAAGAAAAACTGCGTGCCATATTAATGGATTTAAACATTGAAACCGAGTTTTTAAAAGACCAACCCGATGCTTTAGTCCTTAAAGAAAGAGCCAACGTATTTTTAACCGATGCTTTCAAAGAAGGATTATTCGAAGTACAAGATGCTTCTTCTCAGTTAGTAGCGGCTTTCCTAGATGTAAAACCCGGTATGCGCGTTGTTGATACCTGTGCCGGAGCCGGTGGCAAAACCTTACACATGGCGTCCTTAATGGAAAATAAAGGCCAACTGATTGCCATGGATTTGTATGAAAGCAAACTCAAACAACTCAAATTAAGAGCCAAAAGAAACGGCGCTTTCAATATAGAATACCGTATTATCGACTCGACTAAAGTCATCAAAAAACTCCACGAAAAAGCCGACAGAGTGCTTATCGATGCGCCTTGCAGCGGATTGGGAGTATTAAAAAGAAACCCGGATTCCAAATGGAAACTACAACCGGAGTTTATAGACAACATCAAAAAAGTACAGGCAGAAGTATTGGAAAACTATTCTAAAATAGTCAAACCCGGCGGCAAATTGGTTTACGCTACTTGTTCGGTCTTACCTTCTGAAAATCAGGAACAAGTTAAGCGTTTTTTGAGCACCGAAACGGGAAAATCATTTACCTTTGTGAAAGACGTGAAGATTTTGGCGCAAGACACCGGATTTGACGGTTTCTATATGGCCTTACTCGAACGCAAATAAGAAATTCAATACCACATGAAAAAAATCTTTACTTTATTTTTTTTAAACCTCGCCTTTTTAGGTTTAGCCCAACAAACATTATCTGTTAATGCTATTCCTGCGGGTTATTATAATACGGCAACCGGTACCGGATATACTTTAAAAACACAACTTTTTAATATCATTAACGATCACAATGACCGTGGTTATGCAGGTTTGTATACTACTTATTTGACTTCTGATATTGATAGTTATTACGAAAACAACGGTACCATGTTAGACATGTATACCGAAAAACCTACCGGAACCGAATGCGAATATGTATATGGTGGTGGTTTGCAAGATGACGGAACTTTAGGAAATGCAGAATGCGACCGATACAATCGCGAACATTTAGTACCACAATCCTACTTTGGAAATGGAGTTGTACCTATGTATTCCGATGCTCATTTTGTGATACCTTCTGATAAATATGTCAATGCACAAAGAGGTGATTTTCCGTTTGGAAGGGTAAATAACGCAACTAGCACTTACTCAAACGGTTCTAAAAAAGGACTCAACTTAAACTCGGGGTATTCTTCCGGATTTTCCTTAACCGTTTTTGAACCTATCGATGAATTCAAAGGAGACATCGCTCGCATGCTATTTTATTTTGTTACAAGGTATGAAGACCAATTGGTTAATTTTTACTCAAGTTCAAGCTCATTATCAAAGGTGATGTTTGATGGAACAACCGGACAGTCATTATCCCCTACATTCCTAAACATTTTATTGACCTGGAACCAGCTTGACCCAGTAAGCCAAAGAGAAATCGACAGAAATAATGCTATTTACGCACGTCAAAACAATAGAAATCCTTACATCGATAATAACAATTATGTGACTCAAGTTTGGGGCTTACCATTGTCAAATGCAACTTTTTCAGACTTAAACAGCGTTGCGGTGTATCCTAATCCAACTAACGATATCATCAACATTCAATCGGAGGTGACTTTGGAAGAAATTGAAATCATCACCATCAACGGTCAAGTGTTACAACAAATCAAACAACCGATATTAAACGATAACACCTACACCATCAGCAATTTGCCAAAAGGATTTTACTTTATCAAATTGGCCAATGCTAACCAATCGGTAACCAAAAAAGTATTAGTCAACTAGACTCAAACTATACTATCATTTCAAAAAAACGCTGTTGTAACCCAACGGCGTTTTTTTATAACTACCGCACTGCTTGTCGGGTAAATCAACAAATAAGCCTTATTTCCTTTGAATTGTTACGCGTGTTTAGTATCTTTCGCCCTATTAATGTGTAACCCTTAAACATTTACAAAAATGTTAGAAGAAAAGAATGATAACCTGCAAGACGCAGATGGAAATGTAGTTAACGACTCATTGGAAACAACCGCTGCTGAAAATCAAGAAATTACAACGGAAGACGGAAGTCAGGAGTTGGAAGTTGGGAGTAATGCCTTAGAAACCGAGACTATTGAAGAATCGGCTGAAGAAGTTACTGCAGTGGAAGAAGCTCCGGCTGAGGAAGCCACAGCAGAAGAAACTCCGGAAGCTCCGGAAGAAGCAACTGCTGAAAACGTAGTGGAATTAACCGATGAACAAGTAGCCGATGACAGTCCGGTCTCTGAAAATGACACCGTAATCAGCGCCATCCAAGAAGTCAATGCCGAAGAAAGCGAAGACGAATCGTTAAAAGACCGTCACGATATTCCGATGTTGGATTACGACACTTTATCAATGGACCAACTGGTAGCCGAATTGGGCGACTTAGTAGTGGTGGATAAAGTAATGTCGGTGAAAGACCACGTGGAAGAATTGAAAAAGGCGTTTCTCTCTAAATACTATCATTTTATCGATGAGAAAAGAGACGAGTTCCACGCCGAAAATCCGGATACTACAGAAGAATTCCATTATCATTTTCCGTTGAAAGTGAAGTTTGACCAACTTTACTCGCAATACCGCGATAAAAAGAATGCACATTTTAAAAGCTTACAAAATAGTTTACAAGCCAACTTAGACAACCGTTTGGCTATAGTAGAAGAATTAAAAAATTTGGTACACAGCCAAGAGAGCATTCCGGTTACCTTAAAAAGATTTAACGACATCCGCGACCGCTGGAAAGTAGCCGGTCCGATCCCGAAAGACAAATACAACCACGTTTGGAACAATTACCACTTCCACTTGGAGAATTTCTACGACATCCTGCACTTAGACCGTGAAGCGCGTGACTTAGATTTCAAACACAACTTAGACCAAAAACTAAAAATCATCGCTCGTGTAGAAGAGTTGGTTCATGTTGAAGACATCAACAAAGCCTTCCGTGAGTTGCAAGATTTACACCGCATTTGGAAAGAAGAAATCGGTCCGGTTTCTCGTGACAAACGCGAAGAAATTTGGAATCGTTTCAGTGAATTGACGAAACAAATGCACGACAAACGCGAGAGTTTATACGAACAATTGCGCGCCGTAGAAACCGTTAATTTGGAGAAGAAAAAAGAAATCATCGCTCAAATTGAAGTATTGGCGCAAGAAAAAGTAAACGCGCATTCGGCTTGGTTAGCGCAAATTGAAAAAGTAGAAGCCTTGCGCAATCAGTTTTTTGCTGCCGGAAAAGTACCTGCTGAAGTGAACGAAGACACTTGGACTGCTTTCAAAAACGCGGTAAGAAGCTTTAACGTGTTGAAAAACTCTTTCTACAAAGAAATCAAGAAAGACCAAAACGATAACTTGTCGAAAAAGCAAGCCTTAGTCGCCAAAGCGCAGGAGCTAAAAGAAAGCACCGACTTTGCCGCAACTACGCCGTTGATGAAACAAATCCAGGAAGAATGGAAAACCATCGGTCACGTGCCGAGAAAATTCTCCGATAAATTGTGGGCCGAATTCCGTGCCGCTTGTAACGAGTACTTCGAAAAACTGAAAGAACAAAAATCAGAAGTCAACGTAGAAGAAGTGGAAGCTTTCGAAAAGAAAAAAGCCTACTTGGAAAACGTTAGAGCGTTTGAAATGACCGGTGACCACAAAACCGACTTAGACGGTATCAAAGCTCATATCGAAATGTGGAAAAGCTTTGGTAAAGTGCCATTTGCCCGCAGACACATCGAAGGGAAATTCAACAAGATTTTGGATGCCTTATTCGAAAAACTAAGCGCCAGCAAAAAAGAAAACGAAATGGCGCGTTATGCCAATCGTTTAGACAACTTGGCCAACAACGATACGCGCAAATTAGACAACGAAAAAGTCTTCTTAATGCGTAAAATTGATGAAGTACAAGGCGAAATCTTCCAGTTGGAAAACAACATCCAATTCTTTGCCAACGCCAAAGCGGATAATCCGATGGTGAAAGAAGTGAAGAAAAGCATCGAATTGAAAAAAGAAGAGTTGGCTATGCTGAAAGAAAAGCTGAAACAACTCAGAAATATCAAAACAGAATAACAAAAAAGCCTCGAGATTTCGAGGCTTTTTTTATTGTTGTAATTTAGAAGCTAAGAGGTAAATCACCGCCATGCGAACGGCCACACCGTTTTCGACTTGATCGAGTATCAAGGATTGTTGAGAATCGGCTACGTCGGAGGTGATTTCTACACCGCGGTTAATCGGTCCGGGATGCATGATGACAATTTCTTTGTTGAGCGAATCCAATAAGGCTTTGTCTACACCATATTGCTGCGCATATTCTCGCGTTGATGGGAAATAGTTCACGTCCATGCGTTCGTTTTGCACGCGCAACATATTGGCCACATCGCACCATTCGAGGGCTTTGCGCAAATTCGGTTCTACAGTTACACCCAAACTTTCAATGTATTTCGG
>JBEBBH010000159.1:0-5076 GCA_041158485.1 Bacteroidota bacterium
AAGTAATTTCTTTTTCATAGCAATTTTTCCCATCCTTTTGTAAAAATCAGGGTGGGTTTTTTTTTGTAACAAAAATGCAGATGTGCTACTTATTGGTTACTTTTACAGAGTTCAATAGCAAAGTCAATGGCAATACGAATGTCAATGAAAATGCATAGATTATCCTATAAGCACAGTAACATTGCTATTGAATTTTGATATTGACATTGAAATTTACAACCATGAGCAACATACTCGAAGTCAAACAAGTTGTCAAGCAATACGGCGATTATACCGCGCTCAACGAAGTTTCTTTAACTGTTCCTAAAGGCAGTATTTACGGACTTTTGGGGCCGAATGGCGCCGGGAAAACATCTCTTATTCGCATTATCAATCAAATCACGATGCCGGATAGCGGTCAAATCATTTTAGATGGTGAACACCTCAATCCGTCGCACGTACACGCCATCGGATACATGCCCGAAGAACGCGGTTTGTACAAAACCATGAAAGTAGGTGAGCAGTGTTTGTACTTGGCACAACTCAAAGGATTGTCGAAAACCGAAGCCAAAAAAGAATTGGATTATTGGTTTGACCGTCTTGAAATTCAGGGTTGGTGGAATAAAAAAATTCAAGAATTGTCTAAAGGTATGGCGCAAAAAATCCAATTTGTGGTAACCGTTTTGCACAAGCCGAAATTGCTCATTTTAGACGAGCCTTTCTCCGGTTTTGATCCGGTGAATGCCAACTTGATTAAAGATGAAATCATCGAGCTGAATCGTCAAGGTACTTCCATCATTTTCTCAACACATCGTATGGAAAGCGTGGAAGAAATGTGTGATTATATTGCGTTGATTCACCAATCCAACAAACTCATCGAAGGCAAACTGTCCGAAGTCAAAAAACAATACCGAACCAACAACTACGAAGTGGGCATTTTAACCAACAACGTAGAAGGTTTGATGTATGATTTGTCGCAAAAGTTTACCTTGTCACCAACCGATTTCAAATCGCTGAACGATGAACTCAAATTGGAAATCAATCTCGGAAATGCCACACCAAACGAGTTGTTAAATACTTTGGTACAACGCGGACAAGTCACCCATTTTATGGAGAAGATTCCGAGCGTGAACGATATTTTTATTAAAACAGTAACACAATAGAAGATTGGACTGACTTAGACAGCCTAGATTTTCAGACACAATCTAAACAGTCTAATAATCTAAGAAGTCTAAAGATCTAACAAATCTAAGAAATCCGAAATATGAGCAAACTAGCGCTAATCATCAAAAGAGAATTTGTGGCCAAAGTGCGCAACAAATCGTTTATTGTTATGACTTTTTTAAGTCCGCTCTTGTTTGTAGCCATTGGTGTTTTTGTGGGCTATCTCAGTACCATGAAGTCCGATCAAAAAACAATTGCGATACACGATGAAACCGGTTTGTTTGTCAACGAATTCAAAAGCAATGACGAATACCGTTACCTTGATTTGTCGAAATTGGACACCAAAATCCTGAAAGACAGCATCGTCACAGAACATTATGAAGGACTGCTTTTTATTCCTAAAGTAACGTCTTTAGATTCTTTGCAGAAGAAAATCGAGTACGTTTCAAACGACAGTCCGAGTGTCATGTTTGTAGAAGATTTAGAATCGGTAATCAATCACAAACTCACCGCCGAAAACTACAACAAAGCCGGTTTGGATGTAAAAGCTATTGACAAAGCCCAATCCAACATCAGTATTAATTTAAGCAAAGCTTCCGGAGAAGCCGCCTTGAAGGGTTTAAACGAAATGAAAATTGCCATTGGCGGCGCGTTTGGCTATTTGATTATGATGTTTATCGTTATCTACGGCAATATGGTGATGCGAAGTGTCATCGAAGAGAAAGTATCTCGTATTATCGAAGTTATCATTTCCTCAGTAAAACCCTTTCAATTGATGATGGGTAAAATCATCGGAACATCATTGGCCGGGATTTTACAGTTTTTAATTTGGGCGATTTTAGGACTTACAGCTATGTTTGTGTTGTCCTCTATTTTCGGCATTCAAATAGGTGCAACTTCAGGAGTAAATGCACAAGCCGTTCAGGCAGCCCAACAAGAAATGGGCGGTTCAATGGCATTGTATGTGAAAGAACTTTGGAACTTGCCGATAGGTACTATTTTAATTTCATTTATCTTTTATTTTATTGGTGGCTACTTTTTGTACAGCTCATTTTACGCTTCTATCGGAGCTGCTGTTGATAATGAAACCGATTCACAACAGTTTTTATTGCCGATTATCATGCCACTCATTTTAGGCGTTTACATTGGATTCTTTACCGTAATCAATGATCCGCACGGAACAGTAGCGACAGTATTTTCGATGATACCGCTAACTTCTCCAATCGTTATGATGATGCGTATTCCGTTTGGCGTACCGCTATGGCAAATTGCCGTTTCTTTAGTTTTATTATTTGCTACTTTCCTTTTAGTCGTTTGGTTTGCGGCCAAAATTTACCGTGTTGGGATTTTAATGTACGGGAAAAAACCAACTTGGAAGGAACTCTACAAATGGTCAAAATACGAATGATGAGAAGTCTTATTTTAGTACTGTTATTGTTCGGGATTTCAGGTCAAGCCCAAAAAGCCGAAGTACAACAAACCATACAAACATTTTTTGAAGGCTTTCACGCTAGAGATACGCTCAAGATAAAATCGACTTGCAGCGATAAATTGATTTTGCAATCCATATCCGAAAGTGCCAAAGGCAACAAGTTTTCCGAAGAATCGCCAAAAGAGTTCTATGTTTCCATGGCCACTATTCCGGCTGAGATGCAATTTGAAGAGCGCATTTTAGACTATAACATCCAAATCGATGGGACAATGGCTCATGCTTGGACACCTTATGAATTCTATATCAACGGTAAACTGAGCCACAAAGGCGTGAATGCTTTTACGTTGTTCAAAACAGCCGAGGGTTGGAAAATCGTTCACCTTATTGATACTCGTCGAAAGTAATCTTTATAAAATCTTTATAATTTCAGGAGTTTACTTTATATTCTACTTATAAGTATTGCCGTAACTTTGTCAAAAATTAATACCAATGGACAAGTTTGGTTTAAAGAATAGTAAGAATCAATACCTTATTAGTTTTTTATCGGTGGTTGCGGTTTCTTTTTCGTGTCTCATTGTCAGAGATATAATCGACTATAGAATTGTGGGTTATCTTTTGTTGGTAGTGGTTTCCTTACTCGCCATTTTTCTCGAAATCAAACCGGTTTTAGTCGGGGCTATTTTAAGCGCTTTGGCTTTAGATTTCTTTTTTATAAAACCATATTATACATTACATATTGACAAAGCAGAAGACGGATTGCTCTTAATTATGTTCTTCATTATTGCGCTTATCAATGCAGTATTGACCAATAATTTCCGTCGAATGCAACGAGCGATTCAAGCGAAACAAACCCGAGCCAGTACTTTAAAATTATACAATACTTTATTGGATTCACTCTCCCATGAGTTGAGAACACCTATTGCTGCTATTTTGGGTTCTATTGATACCTTGCAACAAAAGAATGTTAGTCTATCCCAAGAAACCCAACAGAAACTCCACAATGAAATCGAAAAAGCGTCAATGAAATTGAACTATCAAGTAGAAAATTTGTTGAACATGTCACGCTTGGAATCGGGTTATATTCATCCCAAGTTGGATTGGTGCGATGTCAAAGAAATCATCTACAATGTTTGTGATCGCTTAAAGGAAGAAACCATAGGCCATAAAATAACATACGCTATCGATGACAATTTGCCGCTTTTTAAACTTGATTATGGCTTGATGGAACAGATTATTTACAACTTAGTTTACAATTGTGCCCAGCATACCCCAAAAGGCGTCAACATCACCATCAGTGCGAAATATGAAGTCGATGCTGATTATGATTCTCATATCGATTTAATCAAAAAATGTGTTATTACGGTTTCCGATGACGGCTATGGTTTCCCGCCGGATGAAATTAATAAGGCTTTTGATAAATTTCACCGATTTAAAGAATCAAAAACGGGCGGAACCGGTCTTGGCCTTTCTATTGTAAAAGGTTTTGTAGAAGCACAAAACGGAATCATTACTTTGCATAATGCTGAAGATGGCGGTGCGGTTTTCGAATTGAGTTTTGTTGCCGATTGTTTACCCCTTAATTCTTTAAGCCATGAATAACGGTTTTTCCCTATTGGTCATAGACGATGAAGTGCAAATCAGAAAGTTGCTCGAGATTTCTTTGGAAGCCAATGATTATAAAGTACTGTTTGCGGTTAACGGAAAAGAAGGCATTGCGATGTCGGCCAGTCACCAACCCGATTTGATTTTATTGGATTTGGGTTTACCCGATGAAGACGGACAAGTAATTCTAAAAAAATTGCGGGAATGGTACCAAAACCCGATTATCATTTTATCTGTAAAAAGTACTGAGGAAGAAATCGTAAAAGCTTTAGACAGCGGTGCCAATGATTATTTAACCAAGCCTTTTCGCACCCAAGAATTATTGGCCAGAATCAGAACTGCTTTGCGAAATAAATCCATTGTAAGTAATGAGTCGGTATTTACTTTTGGTAATTGTTCAGTTGATTTCACTTCCAGAATTGTCAAAGCCAATCATGAAATCATCAAACTCACCGCAACCGAATACAACTTACTGGCATTGTTAATTAAAAACGATGGTCGCGTGTTAACCCATCAATATATTTTAAAAGAAATTTGGGGCCAAAGCTACGCCGATCAAACCCAATATTTGCGTGTTTTTGTCGCACAACTCCGCAAAAAAATTGAAGAAGATGCCAATCGACCTAAATTCATCATCACCGAATCCGGAGTAGGGTATCGCTTTAACTCAGGCTAGACTATTTAACAAAAAAAACATTGAAACACATTTTGTGAAAACCGATTTTGGTCTTCGCTCGGGCATTTGCATGCCAAAAATTAACTAAAAAAAACTTTAAAATGAATGTAACAGTAAAACAAAAAATAACCGCAACCTCGCTGTTAGTAGCACTCGGAATCATTTATGGCGACATAGGAACGAGCCCGCTTTATGTAATGAAAGCCATTATTGGCGAAAGAGA
>JBEBBH010000160.1:0-2506 GCA_041158485.1 Bacteroidota bacterium
AACACCAAATTACGCGCTCGATTTGGATTTCGATTGATCGCTTTCCAATCAATCGGAATGTTTAGTCCATTGCGAACCACTTTTATAGCTTCTTTGTCGGCTTCGTCGGTCAAGCCACCTGCTCGGTTTATGAAATCCAACACGCGTTCTTCTTTTTTAACGATGGCATAACCACCAGGATACAATACTTCTCCACTCAAGGTAACCATTTGTGGGGTTTCAAAAGTAACAATGCGACGCACTACTACCTGATCTTGTGCTTCCATAACAAAGGCAGCTGCAGCTTCGGGGTTTTTTGGGTCGATGTTTAAATTAAAAGAAACTATTTTTTCTTGGTCTTTGGGATTAAACACGGCTTCTTTTTTATGACGAAATACAGTAACTGTGCTGGCTGCTAAATCTGTAAAATACTCCGATTCAAGGAGTAAATCATAAAGAGTCATTCCGGTTACAAAGGTGTAAGCACCGGGTTTTCTTACTTCACCGTCAATAGATATTTTGTAACTGTCTAGTAATTCTTGATTGAAAAACACCATCACAATGTCTTCTTTTTGAAGTGTCATATTGGCTGCAGCGTCTCCATTGAGTGCTGCTTGTAAATTGAAACTGATGTATTCTTTGGTCAAATCTTCCTTTTGACGGATAAGTGATGCCTTGCTTAAAAAGACATTTTCTTTCACGCCATCAGCCTTGAGTAATAAATCTTTAATAGTCATTGTACCGGTCAAGCTGTATTCGCCTGGGCGGTACACTGCCCCTTTAATTTGTACTCTATTTTCGTAACGGTCTAATATTTTATCAAAACCAATCACGTCACCCGCTTGAGGCAAGTAGGTGCTGTAAGTTTTTTCATTCAAATCGGTAACTTTTAATTCGGATTGGGTTTTTTGTTTTACAAGAATACGGTTCTTATATACATTATCAGTAAAACCAGATGCATAAGTGATAATCTGTTGTAAATTTTCACCAGGAAGTAGTTCAAAAATTCCCGGTCTTTTGATTTCACCTTCCAAGGTTATTCGTGCTTCATAACTTGGAATGCGAATGACATCATTATCGGTTAATGAAACATTGTCGCTTTGATCGCCTTTGGTTAAAAAGCGATACAAATCAATGGTACGGATAACTTTATTATTGCGAATCAATTCAATTTTACGGAAACTTCCAATGTCGCTTGGTCCGCCGGCTACATGCAAGGCATTGTAAACTGAACTCATGGCACTCAAACGGTAATTTCCAGATTGTTGTGCGCCAATGATGGTTACTAAAATAGTGCGGTAATTGGAGATACTAGCGGATAATTTGCTGCTTCCTGATGCAACAGTACTGTAAATTTTACCAATTTGCCTTTGTAGTTTGTTTTTAGCTGCCTCAAATGGCAAGCCACTCACAAAAATTTCACCAACATTCGGGATGTTAATCGTTCCGTTCTTGGATACCGATCCAGAAAAGGTAAATTGTTGTACACCATAAACATTCAATTCCAATAGATCGCCCGGACCTAATATATAATTGGGAGGTGTGGGCATGTTTTGGTTGGGTTCAAACGACAAACTTTTGGTAGTAAACAATTCGGAGCCGAATATTTTTTTTTCTTTTTGGGTAAAATGAATAGTATCACTCAGAGTTGTATTTACGGATTTTTTAGAGTCTTTTTTTTCTGTTACTAAGTTACTATTAAGGTTTTCTAAACGCACTTTTAATTGCATGAATTCAGAAGCCGACATTCCTTTGGCAAGTGCCAAGGGTTCTGCTTGTTCTATGGTCATTTGGTTGGCTTTCAGTTCTTTTCCAATTTGTGCAATTTGGGCCTCTGAAAATTGAGCGGCTCTGACCTGACTTAAATCAGAACCTTTTAAAAATTCTTGTCCAAAAGAAAAAGTGCTAAATACACCTAATAAACAAACAAATAATATACGCTTCATGTGTTGAATGATAATGGTTTTTGTGCTGCAAATATACTAAAAACTTTGTTAGATTGCACGTGTTTATTAGTAGTGAATATTATATATTTGCCCCATGAATTGGTATGCCATCTACACCAAACCCCGCAACGAAAAAAAAGTAGCCGATAGTTTGAATGCTATGGGTATTGAAGCCTATTGTCCGGTCGTTACCACGCTGAAACAATGGAGCGATCGTAAAAAAAAAGTAACGGTTCCGGTATTGCCTTCTTATGTGTTTGTTCGCTTGGAAGCCACTCATCGCAATACTGTTTTTCAAGTAGCAGGTGTGGTGCGTTATGTGTTTTGGTTGGGACAGCCCGCTCTTATTCGGGCCATTGAGATTGAAGCCCTTCAAAATTCATTGCAACAGGATTGCAAATCCCTTGAAATTACAGAATTGCAAAGAGGGGATACCTATACGGTTATCGCCGGACCCTTTAAAGGTTATGAAGGAGTGGTGAATCAAATTAGTGCCACGAAAACACAAATTTTGCTTGCTTCAATTGGTGTGTTGCTCACTTTGGAGCATTAATTTTTTTTCCTTTATAGCTATAAAAACT
>JBEBBH010000161.1:0-11046 GCA_041158485.1 Bacteroidota bacterium
TATTGCTTTCCTTTATGCGAAAGAGTTAACAACATTTTTCAGGTTTCAAAAAAACACCTTATTTTGTTTATCTTTATAAAACTACAAATACAACCATGACTGCTACAGCTGAATTTTCAAAACACATCAACGAAGGCTATCAATTTAAAGGCGACAGCATTACATTAGGCGGCGCCATACTTAACGGGGAAGCTATACCGGACACTTTTGTCAAAGTACCGTTGAAAACATTAAACCGTCACGGACTTATAGCCGGAGCCACCGGAACGGGTAAAACCAAAACCATACAAGTCTTATCGGAACAGTTGTCATCTTTCGGAATTCCGGTACTCATGATGGACATCAAAGGGGATTTTTCAGGGATTGCCAAAGCTGGCGAAGCAAAGTCTTTTATCACAGAACGTCATGCCAAAATTAATCTTCCTTACCAACCCGAAAGTTTCCCGGTTGAACTGTTATCGCTTTCCCAACAAAACGGCGTTAGACTAAGGGCTACTGTCTCTGAATTCGGCCCGGTTTTATTCTCCAGAATACTCGATTTGAACGACACCCAAGCCGGAGTAGTAGCGGTGCTTTTTAAATATTGCGATGACAAACAAATGCCTTTACTGGATTTGAAAGACATCAAAAAAGTCATCAACTATATCACTGAAGAAGGCAAAGATGAAATACAAGAACACTACGGCAAAATTTCCACATCAACCACCGGTATTATTCTGAGAAAAATAATCGAATTGGAACAACAAGGCGGCGATATTTTCTTTGGCGAAAAGTCGTTTGAGATAGACGATTTGATGTGCATCGATGAAAATGGTAAAGGCTATGTAAATATTCTTCGCCTGACCGATATTCAAGACAAACCGAAATTGTTTTCCACCTTCATGCTGAGTTTATTAGCTGAAATTTACCAACAGATGCCGGAAAAAGGGGATGCCGACCAACCGGAATTGGTGATTTTTATAGATGAAGCACACCTGATTTTTAACGAAGCCAGCGATGCCCTACTCGACCAAATCGAAACCATCATTAAACTGATTCGTTCCAAAGGTATCGGCGTGTATTTCATCACCCAAAATCCGATGGACGTTCCGGCCAGTGTTTTGGCACAATTGGGATTGAAAATCCAACATGCCTTGAGAGCCTTTACTGCCAAAGACCGCCAAGCCATCAAACAAACTGCCGAGAATTATCCGATTTCCGACTACTACAAAACAGACGAAGTGTTAACCTCTCTCGGAATCGGTGAAGCTTTTGTAACGGCTTTAAACGAAAAAGGAATTCCTACTCCATTAGCCGCTACTATGATGCGCGCACCTTTGAGCAGAATGGATGTTCTAACTGATGCAGAAATAGTCGAAATCAATGCCAACTCGAAGTTGGTCAAAAAATACGCCGAAGCCATCGACCGCGAAAGTGCTTACGAAATCCTGACGCAAAAAATTGAATCCGCCAACCAACAGGCCGAAGCTGAGGCTGAAACCCAACAAGAACAAGAAAAAAGCAACGAACCGAGCACTGCGGAAGTCATAGGAAAATCGGTTACTAAAGTGGTAACGAGTGCAACCTTTATTCGGGGTGTATTTGGGATTTTAAACAAACTGTTCCGCAAGTAATGAAGTCGTTTTTAACCATAGGCTTGTTAGTACTGTCTAATGTTTTTATGACCTTGGCTTGGTACGGACATCTCAAATTTAAAGAGTTGAAATGGTTTGAAAACGCCGGATTGATTACCATCATTTTAATCAGTTGGGGATTGGCATTGTTTGAATATTGCTTTCAGGTTCCGGCCAACAAAATTGGCTTTCAAGGCAACGGCGGACCATTTTCACTGATGCAATTAAAAGTTATACAAGAAGTGATTACTCTTGTCATTTTTGTGATTTTTTCGCTGTTGTTTTTCAAAAACGAAACCTTTCGATGGAATCATGCCGTTGGGTTTGTATTCTTAATTTTAGCCGTGTATTTTATATTTAAAAAGTAAATGAAAAAATATTTTATCCAAAAAGCTCCTTTTGTGGTACCAACCACCGATGGAAAACTAATAGAAGAACACCACGGAAAAGTAGCTACCGCTAACGATAATATTTCTATCGCTCACATGATCGCGCCACCGCATTGGAGTGAACCGTTTCAGACGCCTGAGTTCGACGAATACACCTATATTATTTCGGGGAAAAAGCAATTTATTATTGATGAGGAAACCGTAATCTTAGAAGCCGGTCAATCGATAAAAATTGAAAAAAATACGCGGGTGCAATATTCCAATCCGTTTGACGAGGCTTGTGAATACATCGCCATTTGCCAACCGGCGTTTGATTTTACGAAAGTACATCGGGAAGCAGAATAGCACTAGCCCGGATGGCAGCGGCATCCTTTTTCGTATAATCCATAGGTGTTAAAAACAAACTTGTTTTGACGAAAAAGATAGAGCGAACAGCCGGATAAGCTTCTGAAATTTATTGGAGTAATTCGATGATGCTGTTCTCGACTTCAGCACTATTCCACTTTTCTTCAATATTCGGCATTTGCATGATTTGCTCCATGATTTGATTTTGGAAATCACCTATCGCCAAAGCTTCAGAATAGGGTTGTAAACTAAAGGTAACGCGACTGTACAATGGCATCCATTTGTCGGGATGTTTGTCGGAGAACCATTTTTCTATTTTCTTTTGCAGTAAGAATTGTTCATCGGCAGTTTTGGTGCTCATCTCGATGAAATTGCGCAGTGACAATTCGGCTATGGCATCAGCATTAGGTTTGCGTGATTTTTGGTATTCGGAGAAAATCGTTTGCCAATCGTCTCCATATTTTGTCATCATTTCACTTAGAACCGTAATGTCTTCAAAACCGGCATTCATACCGTGACCGTAAAAAGGCACTATGGCATGAGACGCATCGCCTATCAAAGCTACCTTATCTTCAAACGTCCAAGGATAGCACTTCATGATGGCCAAATAACTGGTTGGATTTTTAAAGAAATCGCGAACCAAATCAGGTATTACTTCCTTAGTATCGGGGAAATAATTAGCGAAGAAAGCCACTAAAGACGCTTCATCTTTTAATTGTTCAAATGAATTTTCACCTTCAAACGGCATGAATAACGTACAGGTAAAACTACCGTCTAAATTCGCCAAAGCCATCAACATAAAATTACCGCGAGGCCAAATGTGTAAAGAGTTTTGGTCTATTTTATGTGTACCGTCGGGATTGGCCGGAATGTGCAATTCTTTGTAACCAATTTTCATAAACTCTTGCGAGTAATCGAACATGCTTTGACGTTGCATGCGATGGCGAATTCTGGAAAAAGCACCATCAGCTCCAAAAACTTTATCGTAATGTAAATCGGTCCACTCGCCTTTCTCCGTTTCGCCTATGTGTAAAGTGGCAGTGGCTAAGGTTACGTCCCAGATTTTATGATTGAAGAAAAATGCTACGCCTTCTGCTTCCGCCAAATCAATCATTCTTCGATTTAAAACCCCTCGAGACAAAGAAAAAATAGCCTCACCGTCTTTACCGTAATATTGGTAGTTGAGTTTGCCGTCTTTTAAGTGAATGGCTCTTTTGTCTACAGGAATTCCGATTTTCCGAATCTCATCATCCAAACCCACATCCGCCATGGCTTTCCAACCGCGATTAGACATTACTAAATTAATGGAACGCCCTGAAAACTCAACGGTTCGAATGTCCGGACTTCTGTCAAAAACATGTACGGTATGCCCTTGTCTTTTAAGATAAATCGCCAATAAAGTTCCTACTAGACCGGAACCTACTACAGCAATTTTTTGTGGAGTTTGCATGAAATCTTGAAAAAAAGTTAGGCAAAATTACTGAAATATTACGGAAGTAAAACCCTGACAGCCTATTTATTTGGTCAAAATCATAAAATTTGTTTAATTATTTTTTATTTAAGTTAAACAAAGTTACCTTTGAAAGAAAAACCATGAAGAAAATTACGTGTTCCGAATGGGATTCGCTTTCCAAAATACACCGGCTGAACTTGATTAACAGTTGCACCGGTTACAAATCGGCCAACCTCATCGGAACCAAATCCCCAAAAGGCATTCCCAATGTAGCCGTTTTTTCAAGCGTAACGCATTTAGGAAGCAGTCCGGCTTTGTTGGGCTTTATCATGCGACCTAATGTGGTACCCAGAAATACTTACAACAACATCAAAGCAACCGGTTACTTTACCGTCAATCATATAGCCCAAAACATGATTGTTCAAGCCCACCAAACATCGGCCAGCTATGATGCCGAAATTTCGGAGTTTGATATAGTAAATTTAGAGCAAGAATACCTGTCTGACATTGATGTGCCGTTTGTAAAAGACAGTCCGGTTAAATTGTTGTGTCGCTACGTAAACGAATATGAAATTGTGGAAAACAACACCATTCACATCATAGCGGCCATTGAAGAAATTCATTTTCGAGACGACATGTTACACAACGATTATTGGTTGCAACTCGACCAAGGCGATGTAGTTGCCGTGAACGGATTAGATGGTTACTGTTTGCCTAAAATTGTGGACCGATTTGACTATGCACGTCCGAACACCAAAACCAAATCCATCTTAAAAAATGGCACATAAAAAAGTGAACTTACCCCAAAAAATCTGCAAAACCTGCGGATTGCCTTTCATTTGGCGCAAGAAATGGGAAAAAAATTGGAATGATGTACTTTATTGTAGTGACCGATGCAGAAAAAACAAAAAACAAGCTTAGTTTGGTTTCGTAACGATTTACGGGTCAACGACCAAACGGCTTTATACCAAGCCGCAAAAGAAAGCGAACAAGTGATCGCCTTGTATTGCTTTGACCCAAGGCATTTTGCCGAAACGCAATTCGGTTTTAAAAAAACCGAAAAATTCAGAGCCCAATTTTTAATTGAAACGGTTCATGAATTGCACCGAAATTTAGAACAACACCACATCGCGTTATTGGTCTTTCATGAAAAACCGGAAACAGTAATTCCGAAACTGATTAGCGACTACAGTATCGAAGCCATTTATCTTCAAAAAGAATGGACTTCGGAAGAAACAGCTGTCACTAATGTACTCAAAAACGAACTGAAACATATCATTTGGAATGAATATTACGACCAGTTTCTATTTCATCCAGATGACATACCGTATACTGACTTCAAGAAAATTCCCGAAGTATTTACCGAATTCCGCAAGCAATGCGAGAAAACAGTACGCGTGAAAAGTCGTTTAGAAACCCCTAAACTTTCCGAGTCTAATTTAATTAAAAACAACACTGTCATTCCTTCATTAACCGATTTAGGATTGGAAGACTTTGAAGTGAATCCGAAAACCGCTTTCCCTTTTTCAGGTGGCGAAAACCAAGCGCTTTCTCGGATTGAAGACTATTTTTGGGAGACCAAAAAGCTATCGGTGTACAAAAAAACACGCAATGGTTTAGTTGGCAAAGATTACAGTTCCAAACTCTCGGCTTGGTTGGCCAACGGCAGCATTTCGGCTCGAACGATTTATTGGGAAGTCAAACGCTATGAAAAAGAAATCGGCGCCAACGAAGACACCTATTGGTTGATTTTCGAACTCATTTGGCGCGATTATTTCAAATACATTTCGCTCAAACACGGCAACAAAATTTTCCAACTCAAAGGCATTTTGAACAAAACATACGAATGGAAATTCAACCAGAAAGCTTTTCAGCAATGGACCAACGGACAAACCAAAGAACCTTTCGTAAACGCCAACATGATTGAACTCCAACAAACCGGTTGGATGAGCAATCGCGGTCGGCAAAACGTCGCCAGTTTTTGGGCCAAAGAATGGGAACAAGATTGGCGTATCGCCGCGGCTTATTTTGAAAGTATGCTAATTGATTACGATGTACATTCCAATTACGGGAATTGGATCTACAACTCGGGCGTTGGCAATGATCCGCGTGACCGAAAATTCAACATCAAACGCCAAGCGGAAATGTACGACAGTAATGGTGCCTTTCAAAAACTTTGGTTACAAACAAGTCTATTTTAAATGAAAACACTCCGACTGATTTTAGGCGACCAATTAAACTCGAATCATTCTTGGTTCCAAACTAAAGATGACACTGTCTTGTATTTAATGGCGGAAGTCCGTCAGGAAACCGATTACGTAAAACACCACATTCAAAAAGTTACTGCCTTCTTTTTGGCGATGCGGAACTTTGCCGAAAATCTTCAGCAAAACGGACATCAGGTTCACTATTATAAAATCTCGGACAACGATAATTTAAACGATTTTGAAAAGGTAATCCAACGCGAAATTGCAACGCTGGGCATCACCCATTTTGAATACCAACTCCCGGATGAGTTCCGCTTGGACGAGCAACTGAAAACCATTAGCAAAAACATTGGTATTCCTACCTCAGCTTTTGACACCGAACATTTTTATACAGACAGAACAGAGCTAAACCGGTTTTTCCAAGGCAAAAAACAATTGCTAATGGAAAGTTTTTACCGCATGATGCGCAAAAAACACCACGTATTAATGGCAGGCGAACAACCGTTGGGCAACCAATGGAACTTTGACCACGAAAACCGAAAAAAGTACAAAGGCGAAGTACCGGTACCGAAAACCAAAATATTCCCAAAAATCGTGACTGATGTAGTAGCCGAAATACAAAATGCCGGTGTGGTTACCTTTGGAACTATCGACACTAATAACTTCGTTTGGCCGACGTCCAGAGCCGAATGTTTAGAACAATTACAGTATTTCTGTCATGAGCTACTGCCGCATTTCGGCACGTATGAAGATGCAATGCACACTGCTGAACCGCATTTGTTCCACTCGCGTTTGTCGTTTGCCATGAACGCTAAAATGCTTTCTCCCAAAGAAGTTGTCGATACGGTAGTACAGCATTTCTACCAAAACCAAGACCGCATTACCTTAGCGCAAATCGAAGGGTTTGTGCGTCAAATTTTGGGTTGGCGCGAATATGTGCGAGGCATTTATTGGAAAGAAATGCCGCAATACGCCCAAATGAACGCTTTGGAAAACCACGAGCCGTTACCGGAAATGTATTGGACAGGTAAAACGAAAATGAATTGTATGCAACAAGCTTTGCGTCAGAGTTTGAACGATGCTTATGCGCACCATATCCAGCGATTGATGGTCATCGGGAATTTTTCTTTACTTACCCAGCGCCATCCCGATACCGTTGACGCTTGGTATCTCGGAGTTTATATCGATGCGATTGAATGGGTGGAATTGCCCAACACGCGTGGGATGAGTCAGTACGCCGATGGCGGTATTTTGGCTACAAAGCCTTATGTTTCTTCAGGCAGTTACATCCAAAAAATGAGTAATTACTGTGACTCTTGTCATTATAAAGTCAAAGAAAAATTTGGCGACAACGCCTGTCCGTTCAACAGTTTATATTGGAACTTTTTAGACGATAAAAAAGCGCATTTCCAAAACAACCAACGCATGGCGATGATGTTGAGTTTACTTAAGAAAATGAAACCCGAAGAGTTATTCCAACACAAACAACGCGCGGCTCAAATCATTGAAAATCCGGATGTGTTTTAGCTTTTAGGTTGGAAAACAACTTTAGTAGAAGATGATTCAATCTCTTTTTTATTCAGCTTCATCTTTCTGAATTTGCCGTTGACAAACAGTTCTGATTGGTCGCTGTAATGTTTACTCATCGGATTACCGCTTTGTCCGGTTGGCAATACGCTCCAACTGTTTTCGACATCTGAAAAATCAACGATGCGTCTGGTTGACGGTCCGCCTTTAATTGGAAGTATCGCATCATCGGTATAGATAAACAATTGGTTGTTGATGACTTCGTTAGTACCCGAAATCGGGAACGGTCCAACGTTAAAAAAGCCGCTGAACAATTTTACTTTCCCTATCGGATGTTGGAAGGTCACTTGGTGTACTTTGCTCCATTGCCATTGCGAAACATCATTGCCTAATTGGTTCTCTAAAGAAGCGACAGCTTGTTTAAAAGATTGGGTCAGTATTTCCGATTGGGTTTCTTTTTTGTCTTTGGTAGCCACATTATCCCACCAAGGTGAAGCGGCATTTGCTGTTTGGTTTTCTATCATTTGTTTGACAATGTGTGTGCTGAGCAACAACTTGAAGTTTTCTTCTCCAAATTCATCTTCCAAAGTGGCTTTCAAATAATGATAAAACCATTTGTTGTAAATCGTAGGCGCGATGTCTTCCAATTCGTGTGTCGCTTTCCAAGATTGTAATACCGATAACGCCTGTTTCTCATTGGCTGTAAAACCATTAGTTTGCAACGGTTTCGTCATATTTCCAACTATCGTTTGTGCTGTTGCCGATGTGTTATCGACGATCATTTTGGATATGTCTTCTTTGGTCCAATCGTTTTTGGCTTTAAGCAAACCGTCGATTCGCACTGCTCGGTCTTTCGGCAAATAATAACCGGGATACAAATAGCCATTGACAGGCGAAGGTTGGTTGTTCGAACTGTACACATAATGCCATGGCGGATTAATCGCTTGCGGATTTTGAGTAAACGGCAACCATTCTTTTTGGTCATCTATCCCGTTAGCGCCATTGAGGATAAAATTCGCATTCACGGATTTCGGTAATTTATAGAGTTTCCCCGAAGTAATCCAAGCGATATTACCTTTGGCGTCGCCGTACATCACGTTCAATCCCGGCGCGTGAATGAGTTCGATACTGTTATGAAAATGCTCCAAATTCTCCGAATGGGACAAGGCGTAAACCGCTTCTAAAATTCGGTTTTTTTGTTGGGTATAAATCCAAGACATCGCCACTGATTTTTCGGATTTCAAACCGTCTAACAAACCGTTGACAACTGGTCCGTGTTGGCTGGTTTTTACATTCAACTTGACCTCGGTACTGTCTTTGACTTTGATGATTTTTTGCTGATAAGTATAGTTCTTATAACCATCCGGAGTTTGGTATTGTTTCGGGTTATTCGGATTTTCTTCTTCGGCAAAGAAATCGACATCATCGTTTTCAAACATGGTTAAGCCGTAAGCGTAGTCGCGATTGTGACCCAAAAGCGGAAACGGCGTTCCGGCGATATAGTAACCATACATTTCATAATCGGGGCAAACGATATGCGCTTCATACCAAGTACCGGGTTGGGCATACATGATGTGCGGATCATTGGCCAAAATTACTTTACCGTTTTTTGTTTTTTCGGCACCAATTACCCAACTGTTACTTCCGATAAAAGCCGGAACCGGTGAACTTTCGAGTAAAGCAGCAACCGATTTAGAAATTTCACTATACTCTTTGTATTTACCCTGATACGATTGCAATTGTTGCGTTCCCAATTCGCCGTTGATGCCAAAATCTTTTAAATAATCCATCCCAAAACGGTCGCGGATATCGGTCATCAAAGGGTCTGTTTTTTGGGCCATGGCAAAGCTGAACGACATGAAACCGAAAATATTGTAGACGTCTTTCAACGTAAATTTCTCTTGTTTGATGCCCAACAATTGTATTTCAACCGGAGTTGTACCGTTATCGATATACTGATTGATACCGTCCAAATAAGCTTGTGCTAAGATATAGGTAGGCGATTTTTTATCCAATTGGGCAACCGCTTTGGCAGAGTTTTCATCAATCCCGATACCGGCAAAAAACTGATCGGTCTTTAAAACCGGAGTCCCGAAAATTTCAGCCAATCGTCCAGGAGCAATGCGGCGCATGAGTTCCATTTGCCACAAACGATCTTGCGCATGCACATAACCCAAAGTGGTCATCGCATCTTTTTGGTTGTCGGCATAAATATGCGGCACACCATAGTCGTCATAGTAAACCGTAGTTTCCTTGGCTAAATTTTGGAGTTGGTATTCACCTTCATAACTCGGCTTGGTGTATTGCAAATAGGCTGCCCCGATAATAACAACAAGAACAACAATAACCAATAGCGCCAGTAGGATTTTCTTAATGCGTTTCATAGGAAAGGGATTGAATACTCAAATATAAGGAATTGGAAAGTACGAAGTACGAAGTGAGCAGTACGAAGTTTGGAAATTTATAGTAAAAAGAAACCCTCTCATTAATGAAAGGGTTTCTGTTATCTTTATTGTCTTTGGAAGTTGATTTTCTGACCAACTTGTAATCCGTTGTTTTTGGCTAAGACACCGCACATGTGGAATAACATTCGGGCACCTACATTGCCGTCCCAATCGTCGGTTTCGCCGGGAGCGACTTCTACCAAATCAAAGCCGATGATATCTTTACCGCTTTCGGCTAATTTATTGAACAAATACGTGGCTTGCTCAAACGAAAATCCACCCGGAACCGGTGTTCCAGTATTCGGACAATACCACGGATACATGCCATCGATATCAAAACTGATGCATACTTTTTGCGGCAACGAAGCGATAATGGCATCGCATTGTTGTGCCCAAGTTTTCCCTTCGAAGGTTTCCTTTTTTAAATCGGCATCCGCATTGACTAACACACGACCGTTGGCTTTTTGTACTACCTCCACTTCTTGTTCACAGAAATCGCGGATACCCACTTGCACCAATTTACTGATTTGCGGAATTTGCAATGCATTGTACATGATAGAAGCGTGAGAATAGGTAAAACCTTCGTAAGCGATTCTTAAATCCATATGTGCATCCAAATGCAGGATTCCGAAATTGTCATGAACCGATGCCAAAGCTTCGTAATAACCTAACGGTGTAGAATGATCACCACCCAAAAGGACTACTTTTTTGCCTTGTTGCATCCAATGTAGCACGCGGTCTTTGACTTCTGTATGCAATTCGCGACATACTTTATTAATTTTATCCAAATCGGCTTGCAAGGCCGGATAATTTTCTACGGCTTCGCCACTTTCCAACAACTCGATAATCGGTTGTGCTAAGTCTTTGTATTTCTCGGAGTTCTTTTTCCAATGCGCAGGTGCTTCGTCTAAATAAATCCCGAGTTTCCATAATTCAGGAAAATCTTGATGGTTTAAGTCGACTTGAAAAGAAGCGTCTAATACCGCATCCGGACCTTCAGAAGCGCCGGCGCCGTAGCTTACGGTTACTTCCCATGGCACAGGAATGACAATGATTTCACTTTGTTCA
>JBEBBH010000162.1:0-3289 GCA_041158485.1 Bacteroidota bacterium
TTCTGCTTTAAGAGTATTAGGCTGGTTAAGACTTAACCGCCACTTTTTCTTTCTTTACTTTATTGGAAAGTCCTTTGTTGTTTTCCATTTGCAAATCGTTTAAGATGTGAATGGCTTCTTCAATATAAATATCTTTAGACAAGCTTTCGTGCCATCTTTCGCGTTTTTCTTTCAGTACATTATCTTTATCCATGGCTTCTAACTCGTAAGGCAAAGAATTGAAAACAAACTCATTTTTGTAATCGGCTATAGGTTTGTATTTTTTATTTTTCTCTTCTAAGGCTTTTTGTTCTGCTTTAAACTTATCAATATTCAAGCTGTATACATTTTCCTTATTACGCTCATCCAACCATTTGGCATTGTCGTCTATCAGTTGCAATTGCGAATTGGCTTGCATGCGCGCTCTACTCTTTTTAATGGCCAAATCAAAATTGTTTTGTTTGTCCCAAATGTTGTAATTCGCAGGATCAATTTTATCCCAAGGCATAGCATTCTCAATATCGCGCTCACCCATTTTTAGGTAAGCGTATTTGTCCGGAATGGCAATGTCGCTTTTCACACCTTCTAACTGAGTAGAACCACCGTTAATACGATAGAATTTTTGAGTAGTTGTTTTTAAAGCACCCAAATCACCGTAAGTACTACCGCGTACAAACTGATTCAAATCGATTACATTTTGAACCGTTCCTTTTCCGTAAGATTGTTTACTTCCGATAACAACACCTCGTTTGTAATCCTGAATAGCAGCGGCTAAAATCTCAGAAGCGGAAGCCGAAAACTCGTTAATCATTACTACCAATGGACCGTCCCATTGTACTTTGGAATCACGATCGTATAACACTTCTTTCTTGCCGGCAGCCGATTTAATTTGCACAATCGGACCTTGTTCGATAAATAAGCCTGCTATATCCACTACGGTTTTTAAGGAACCACCGCCGTTATCTCTTACATCCATAACAATACCTTGAACGCCTTCTTTTTTCAAACGCTCCACTTCGATGGCAACGTCTTTCCCGGCATCACGGCTGTTTTGATCTTCAAAATCGATATAAAACTTCGGCAAGTAAATGATGCCGTATTTGAAACCGTCTTTTTCTACCACACTTGATTTAACATAGGTTTCTTCAATTTCAACTTCATCTCTGATGATGGTAATCACTTTGATGGTTCCGTCTTGTTTTTTCACGGTCAAGCGCACTTCAGTTCCTTTCGGTCCTTTGATTTTTTTCACCACATCATCCAAACGCATGCCAACTACATCAACCGGTTCGCCATTGGCTTGGGCTACTTTCAAAATAATATCACCCGATTCTAATTGTTTCCCTCTCCAAGCCGGTCCGCCGGAAATCAATTCAGACACTTCAGTGAAGTCGTTTTTCTTTTGCAAACGAGCCCCGATTCCTTCTAATTTTCCACTCATACTCAAATCGAAACGCTCTTTTTCATTCGGAGCAAAGTAAGACGTATGTGGATCAAAACGGGAAGAAATGGCATTGATATAGATGGAGAACCAATCTTCACGATCTAAGTCTTTTATAAAACTGAAATTGTCATTTAAAGAACTCAAAGTAGCTTCTCTCGATTCTTTTTCCATTTGCTCGAAAGACTTTGGGGTATCATTTTTACCGGCTTCAGGATTTTTCTTTTTGTCTTCCTCTACCTTTTGTTTTTCTACCAAAGTAGACAAAGCAGAAAGTTTCACTTGCAAACGCCATCTTTCTTTTAATTCTTTAGTCGATTTGCAATACGGTAACTTTTCGTAATCGGCATTAAAAGTCTCGTCTGCTTTGTAATCGAAAGGATTGGCTAAAGCATCTTTGTAGTAGCTTTTGCTTTCTTCCATGCGTTGCATCAAACGCGTGTATGTCAATTCAAAAAACGACAATTCTTTATTCAGAATTTGATCGTCTATTTGCGTTTCGTACTTCGCGAACTCATCGATATCCGATTGTAAAAAGAAACGTTTCGACGGATCTAAAGCATTCAAATAATCTTTGTAAACACCTTTAGAGAAATTATCATCGATAGCCGCCGGATTGTAATGTCCTTTTTCGATAACAAACGTTAACAACTCTATCAACAACTTATCTTTCTCCGGATCGGATTCCTTCTTGCTTGGAAACAAACTGAATCCCAACAACGCTATTGATAAGGTTAACACTACCAATAGTATCTTATAATTCTTTTTCATAAACTGCATTATAACATTCATTAATTTTCTTCTAAATTAAACAAAAAACCATGCCAAGAGTTTCAGGGCGGACTAATTTTTTGTTAAAAAACACATTTCCTAGTTGAGACTTCGTCGATTGCATCAAAGTTATAAAAAAATGTAGCGCTCTAAAGCCTTAAAATGGTTAATTTTGCCTTAGGTTGTTTGTCGATCAACCGCACAAATTTGTTACAATAAACACCAAAACATGATTCAGAAACCTACCATTTTAGTGACCAATGACGATGGCATTAACGCACCCGGAATCAGGGCTTTAATTGCGGTTATGGCCGAAATCGGCGATGTAATTGTAGTGGCGCCCGACAGTCCACAAAGCGCCATGGGACATGCCATTACCATCAACAACACTTTGTATTTGAATAAAGTTTCTGCCGAAAATGCCCTTGTTACAGAATACGCTTGTTCCGGTACTCCTGTAGATTGTGTCAAATTGGCGGTGAATGAAATCTTGAAGAAGAAACCCGATTTATGTGTGTCAGGCGTAAATCACGGATCGAACTCATCTATTAATGTGATTTATTCCGGAACAATGAGTGCCGCAGTAGAAGCCGGTATTGAAGGCATTCCGGCGATAGGCTTTTCGTTATTGGATTACAGTTGGAATGCCGATTTTGAAACCATCAAACCGTTTATCAAAAAAATCGCGTTAGAAGTTTTATCTCAAAAACTACCGGAAGGCACGGTTTTGAATGTCAATTTCCCGAAACTACAATACCAAGACATCAAAGGTATTAAAATTTGTCGTCAGGCGAAAGCCATTTGGATGGAGAAATTTGACAAACGACAAACACCTTACGGCAAAGATTATTATTGGTTAACGGGAGAATTTGTCAATCAGGATAAAGGCGAAGACACCGATGAATGGGCTTTGGCTCACGGCTATGTTTCGATTGTACCCGTACAATTTGATTTAACGGCACACCACACCATCCAACATTTGAACAGTTGGGATTTGTAGCATTTAATGAAACTCCATAAGAAAAGCGTATGAAATATTACATCATAGCCGGCGAAGCTTCGGGCGATTTACACGGTTCCAATTTAATGAAAGCACTG
>JBEBBH010000163.1:0-2896 GCA_041158485.1 Bacteroidota bacterium
AATTTTTTTCATAATCAATACAAATTTGAGTTTTGCTTACTCTTCCGATTTTCAGCTTCTTCGAACAGTAATAATTGCTGTTGTAATCGGTATTCCAATTGGTGTGCCAAAACCAAAAAACAAATTCTTAAGGTTTGATTAAGACAATTTAAAAAACAGATTTACAGTGGTTTACAATAGTGTTTTTTTGGTTTTAAAATTTGATAGATAAGTTTGATATCTTTAAAATTTTAGTAAATTTGCTTTCATTTTTTTATAGATGATCAAGTAATACCACTAAAATTTCAATGAAAAACCTACTAGCATACGTTTCTTTTTGCTTATTAACGTACAGTTCTTTTGCCCAACAATATGTTCCTTTTTATGGTTCGGTTGTAGACCAAGTTTCTTCTTCTAATATTTTGAATAATTTGACTGAGTTTGAAAACTTAGGTGTGAAAAGAAGAGGAACACCGGCCTTGCAAAATACTTTGGATTGGTTAAAAGCAGAATATTTAAGTTATGGATATACGGCTTCCCAAATGCAAGAATACAGTTTTACTAATAATACTACCACTTGTAAAAATTTAGTAGTTACCAAAATCGGCACCCTTTATCCCAACACTTTTGTTATTATTTGTGGTCATTATGATACGATTACCGGAAAGGGAACCAATGACAATGGAAGTGGAGTAGTAACTATTTTTGAAGTCGCCCGTTTGTTGCAAAATATCCCAACGGAATATTCCATCAAATTCATCAATTTTAGTGGAGAAGAAGATGGTTTGATTGGAAGCCAACATTTTGTTTCTACGGTGGTAAATGCTACCAATCCGAAAATGAATATCAAGTTAGTATTTAATATTGATGAAGTTGGCGGAAGAGCTAATATGGTTAACAATACGATTACTTGTGAGCGTGATACCGGAAGTCCAACAGCTAATAATGCAGCTTCAAATACGGTTACCAATGAGTTGATTAACTGTGTTCAATTGTACTCACCATTAAACACTTTTTTATCCTATGCCTATGCTTCGGATTATATGCCTTTTGAAGATAATAACGAAGTCATCACCGGTTTTTTTGAAACCAATGAAACACCGCACAGACATACGGCAACCGATTTATTAGTGAACATGGATCCGGTTTATGTTTACAATATTGCCAAAGCGGCAACCGGTGCTATGTTGCATTTTGCTGTCGCAGCCACCACCTTGTCTAAAGAAACGCCTATTGCCAATCAAGTCAATTTTTATCCGAGTCCGGCTAAAGGTACCATCAACATTAGTATGGGAAGTTTGAACGAATCGAGTTATACTTTTTCTTTAATTGATTTAAACGGCAAAAAGGTTTTGGAACAGACTATAGAAAATCCGCAATTGATTGAAACGGTTAACTTAGACGGATTGGCCAAAGGAATGTATTTGGCGGTATTCGAAACTTCTAAAGAACGATTGACCAAAAAAATAATAATAGAGTAAACTAAAAAAGCCTTCCAATACGGAAGGCTTTTTCTTTATAATTTCTCTTTCAAATAAGCTGCGGTAATCGATTTTTTGTTTTTTACAATTTCCTCCGGAGTTCCGACAGCCAAAAGTTGTCCGCCATTTTCTCCGCCTTCCGGTCCTAAATCGATAATCCAATCGGCACACTTGATTAAATCCAAATTGTGCTCAATCACTATAATCGAATGGCCTTTTTCGATCAAAGCATCAAACGAGGCCAAAAGTTTTTTGATGTCGTGAAAGTGCAGACCTGTTGTAGGTTCATCAAACACAAACAAGGCTTTCTCTTTGGTTACGCCTTTTACTAAAAATGAAGCCAATTTGATGCGCTGAGCTTCTCCTCCGGATAGCGTAGACGAAGATTGTCCTAATTGTACATAACCCAAACCAACATCTTGCAAAGGTTGTAGTTTTTGGATGATTTTGGTTTGCTTGTGCTCTTGAAAGAATGCAATCGCATCATCTATCGTCATCGATAAAATGTCGTCTATGTTTTTGCCTTCAAAAGCAACTTCTAAAACTTCTTTCTTGAAGCGTTTGCCGCCACAAGTATCGCAAGGCAAGGAAACATCGGCCATGAAAACCATTTCAACATTAATCGATCCTTCGCCTTTGCAAGTTTCGCAGCGTCCGCCGTCAACGTTAAACGAGAAATGTTTGGCTTGATAACCGCGTACTTTCGATAGTTTTTCTTTGGCATACAAATCACGGATGTCATCGTAAGCCTTAATATAAGTTACCGGATTAGAACGAGAGCTTCTGCCAATCGGATTTTGATCGACGTATTCGATGTGTTTGATATGCGAAAAACTACCGGATAACTCGCTGAATTGTCCCGCTTTATCGCCAACACCTTCAAGTTTCTTTTGCATGGCCGGAAACAAAATCTTTTTCACCAACGTACTTTTACCGCTACCTGAAACACCTGTAATGACGGTTAAACTTTCTAGTGGAAAGGTCACATCAATGTTTTGTAAATTATTTTCGCGTGCGCCTTTGATTTCGATATAGTTATTCGATTTTCTGCGTTTTTTCGGTACCGAAATTTCGAGTTTGCCACTTAAATATTGAGCGGTTAGGGAATCAGCTTCCAGTATTTCTGCAAAAGTGCCTTCGGCTACCAATTGACCACCATAACTTCCGGCTTCCGGACCAATATCAATAATCCTGTCGGCAGCTTTCATGATGTCTTCGTCGTGTTCTACTACGATAACAGTATTGCCCAAATCGCGGAGATTTTGCAAGACTTTAATCAAGCGTTCGGTGTCTTTCGGATGCAAACCAATACTCGGTTCGTCCAAAATATACATAGAACCTACTAAACTACTGCCTAACGAAGTAGCCAAGTTGATGCGCTGCGATTCGCCGCCGGATAAAGTAGCTGAGTTTCGGTTTAGGGTTAAATAATCCAA
>JBEBBH010000164.1:0-2944 GCA_041158485.1 Bacteroidota bacterium
CTTGTGTTCCTAAAGATTCAGACAATGATGGTGTGCCGGACCAATACGATTTTGACAGTGACAATGATACGATTCCTGATGTGGTTGAATCCCAAGGCAGTAACTACACTGTTTTATCCGGAGTAGACGCAAATGGTGACGGTATAGATGATCTTTTCGGCACCGGAATTACACCCGACGACAGTGACAATGATACTTTTCCAAACTATTTGGACATGGACAGTGATAACGACGGGATTTTCGACATCATTGAATCGGGAAGTCCGGGCAATAGCAACAATACGAATGGAATAACCACGAGTCCTGTTGGAAGTAATGGTATTGCCAATGCTTTAGAAACCAATCCTGATAGTGGTACAATCAATTATACCATAGCGGATACCGATGGTGACGGCATTTTCAACTATTTAGAATTAGACAGTGATAATGATGGTTGTTTTGATGTTACGGAAGGCGGATTTATAGACGACAACGGCGATGGTATTTTGGGTGATACACCGGTAACCACAGCCGGAGAAGGTTTAGTACTAAGTTCAAGCGGTTACGGTGTTCCCAACGGAAATTATACTATTGCCGCGCCTATTTCAATCTCGGTACAACCTCAAGATGTGACCACCTGCGAATTACAATCGGCGGTATTTACACTGACGTCTGTAGCGGTAGATAGCTATTTGTGGCAACTGTCTACAGACAATGGTCTAACTTGGACAAACTTGACTAATAATGCGACTTACAGTGGTACTACTACGGTATCACTAACGGTTTCAAATGTGTCGCCGACTATGGTTGGCTACCAATACCGTGTTTTTCTTAACAAAATAGGCAACAGTTGCGGATTGTACTCAAATGCGGCCACATTGACTACTTATGCTTTACCAGTAGTCACTACTCCTATTTCACTCAAACAATGTGATGACGACACCGATGGTATTTCCATCTTCAACTTAACACAAAAAAACGATGTGATTTCGGCTAATTATCTGAATGAAACGTTTACCTATTTTACTTCTCTCAATGCCGCTGAAAACGAAATCACCGCAGCACAAATCACCAATCCTATTGCTTATAGTTCAGGTAATAATAGTGTTTATGTTAGGGTAGAAAATAGCAATGGCTGTTACCGAGTAGCGAGAATTGATATAGTAGTTTCGGTTACACAAATTCCGGCTAGTTTTGTCATTCCGAATCAATACTTATGCGATGACTATTTGGATGCGACAAATAACGATTATGACGGTATCTCGGGACCATTCAATTTTACTACAATTCAAAACAGTTTGTCCGCAATTTTGCCAGCCAATATCAGCATTAAATTTTATAAAACTGAGGCCGATTTCTTAGCTGAAACAGATGCCGCCGGAAACTCGTTAGCCATAACCAATATTACCAACTACAGAAATATTGGTTTCCCGAATACGCAAACTATTTGGGTTCGTGTTGACAGTACTTTAGACAATTCGTGTTTCGGTTTTAAAACTTTCGATGTGGTAGTTGAACCAACACCGGTAGCCAATCCGGTTAATGCTGCAAACCTCATTCGAGCTTGTGACGATGACCAAGACGGTATCTTCGGGTTTGATACTTCCAACTTGGCAGCGACTGTTACAAATGGACAAACCGGCGTCAATGTAAAATACTACCGAGCTGATGGCACTCAGATTGTACCCTTTACCAATCCGTATTTTGTAAACGGTTCGGAGACCATTACTATCCGAGTAAGTAACAATACTACACAAACGGGCGGTCAACCTTGTTATGACGAAGTACAATTACAGTTTATAGTGGATGATTTACCACAAGCTTTTGCAGTAAATCCAGCTTTAATTTCTGTTTGTGATGATGAAGCATTATCCTTGAACCAAGATGGTTTGTATGATTTTGACACTTCGGGAATTACAGCTCAAATTTTAGGAACACAAACCGGCATGAATGTGTATTTCTATGATGGCAACAATGTATTGATTCCGAGCACCGTTCCCAACCAACTTCCGAATCCGTTTAGAACCGGTACGCAAAATGTGACAGTAGTAGTTGAAAATCCTACCAACACAAGCTGTAAGGCTCAAACCGTAATCCCTTTTGTAGTCAATCCGACGCCAAAAATTGACCAGGAAGAAACGGTTATTATTTGTTTACCGGCAACAGAAGCCTTATTGGATGCAGGCATTATAGACAATACACCTTCTTCTGCTTATACTTACCAATGGTATGAAAACAATACCATTATGCCGGGTCGAATTAACTATACACTTACCGTGAATACAACGGGCGTTTACAGCGTAATAGTTCGCAACAGTTTTGGGTGTACCAAAACGAGAGTAATTACCGTAATCGGTTCAGAAATTGCTTCGATTCAGAATATTGCTATTGAAGATTTACAAGACATTAATTCGATTGCCGTAACCGTGAATGGTTCCGGAGATTACGAATATGCGTTGGATGACGAAAGCGGTCCGTATCGCGATACCGGCTTCTTTACCAATGTACAAATTGGTTTCCACACACTTTATGTCAGAGACAAAAACGGCTGTGGTGTTTTAGGTCCGATTGTTATTCCGGTTTTAGGCATTCCGAAATACTTCACGCCAAACGGTGACGGATTCCACGATTATTGGAATGTGAAAGGCGTAAGTGCTTTGTACAACTACCGTTCTACCATTTATATTTTTGACCGCTATGGTAAATTGCTGAAACAACTCAGCACTACCGAAATCGGTTGGGACGGCACCTATAACGGGCACCAGATGCCTGCAGATGATTATTGGTATTCCATTCAGTTTGAAGACGGACGCAGCGCCAAAGGCCATTTTACTTTAAAACGATAAAACATGAAAACCACTTTTAGTCTTTTGTTATTAGTTGTCCACAGTTGGATTCAAGCGCAAGAACTGAAAGTCTCCAGTGGTTTTGTACAGCGTTTTGAAAACTTTAAGTCGGCTTATGT
>JBEBBH010000165.1:0-4027 GCA_041158485.1 Bacteroidota bacterium
CTACCGGACAATTAGGATTCAATTTGCGTCGTTCCGTTTACGGTCAAGAAATATCGACTTACAAAGAAGGCGATGACGACTACAACATCGTAGTGCGTATGCAGGAAGACCAACGTAAGAATGAAAACATCTTGTTCAACCAATCGCTGACGTTCAGAAATCAGAACAACGGTCAGATGATGCAGGTGCCGATTTCTGCGGTTTCCAAAACAGAGAAAACGTATACTTATAACCAAATCAAACGCAAAGGATACAAACGCATCATGACGATTTATTCTAACGTATTAACCGGTTATAACGGAGACGAAATCACCAAACAAATCGCCACCGAATTGAAAGGGTACAATTTGCCGAAAGGCATCACCTACTCGTTCTCGGGTGTTCAGGAAGAGCAAGGAAAAAACCAAAGTTTCTTGATGTATGCTTTGTTCTTGGCCATGGCCGGAATCACCATCATCATTGTATTACAGTTCAACTCGGTTTCTAAAACCATAGTGATTTTGTTCACCGTATTGCTCAGTTTCAGTGGTGTGTTCTACGGTTATGTGATTGCCAATATGGATTTTGTTATCCTGATGACCATGATGGGAATCATCTCACTGGCGGGAATTGTAGTAAAGAACGGTATCGTATTAATGGACTTCTTCGTGTTGCTTTTGGATCAAAAAGTACGCGAAAAAGAAGTAGAATCGCATGACGATTTGAACTTAGACGAAATCAAAGAAGTGATTATCGAAAGTGGTAAATCGCGTTTGCGTCCGGTATTGTTAACCGCTTTAACGGCAGTATTAGGTTTAATTCCGTTGGCAATAGGATTGAACTTTGACTTCTTTGGCTTGGTTACCGATTTGAACCCGCACTTATACATGGGTGGAGACAACGTAATTTTCTGGGGACCATTGGCTTGGACCATCATCTTCGGATTGACGTATGCTACTATCCTAACCTTGGTTATGGTACCGGTAATGTTCTTCTTGGTAAAACGCACCAAATATTGGTTACGCGACCGCAGATTGGCGCGTAAAGCTTTAGAAGCTTAATTTCAGATTTTTAAAATGGAAAAGGAACCCGATTTGGGTTCCTTTTTTTATATTGCGTAAAATTTATCCGATGAAAAAAATACTCTTTCTAATGGCTATAGTAGTCATTTCCTGCGATGTTAAAGAAGAATTTAAAACAATTACGATACCGAATAAATACTCATTAGATATTCCGGATAGTTTTGAAAAAGTTGATAACCTGAATGATGATGCCTCGTTACAATACCAAAATGCCTTCAAGGAGTTCTATGTGATTGTAATGGATGAACCCAAAGAAACGTTCGATACAGCCGTAATAACCAACGACGTCGATATGACTCCGGACTTAGAAGGATACTTCAAAGCCATTCAATTTAACCTAAAAAATGCTGTCAAAAATATCAAAATATTTGACCAAAAAAATACCGAAATCAATGGTAGAGCAGCTAAAATATTTTCTGTAACCGGAAATGTAGAAGGCTATGCTATATTTTACCGCTGCGCATTAATACAAGGTAAAAAACATTACTACCAAATTATGTTGTGGACAGAGCAAAAGAAAGGCGAGTCGTATGTACAAACCATGAACCAATCCATTAATTCATTCAAAGAGTTGGTTCGCCACGACAAGCTTTACAAAGGACAATAAAAAAAGGACTTCAAATGGAAGTCCTTTTTAATTATAAATATTACTATACTATTTGTTTACAATAGCTTGTTGCGTCCACGACTTAACAGCAGCTACTCGACTATCGGAATAATCTACCTCACTTAAAGAGTCATTATTCCAAAAAAACCATTTTCCTGTTTTAGCACCGTTTACATACTCTCCTATTGACTTTTTGTTGCCTTGCTCATCAAACGCAATCCATTGACCGGTTAATTTACCGTCTTTGAAAAAACCTTGTTGTTGCACTTTACCATTATCGTAATAATAAGTGGCCTTAACCAAATTGCCTTCTTGTTCTAATACCGGCTTAGTTGTTTGGGCAAAAGCAACTCCCGATACTAAAATCACGCCCATTATCAATATCTTTTTCATAATCGTAGGTTTTAATTGTTTACATTACAAAACAAATATAGTAATGTATTTTACATTAAAAAAACTTTCTCTTAACAATTTGGTAACATTGGAGAAAATTTAACATTGTCTCATAAAAAAAGCCCCGCAAAAACGAGACTTTATATTGATCAGATAATGAGGTGATTATTTCACCAAACCATCCAATTGAGTTTTTAATTTAGGATTTGACGGACGCGCTGCATCGGCATCAATCACCACTCCTTTGGGATCAATTAAAATAAAACGTGGAATGGAATCAATCCCGAAAGCTTTGATAAAATCGGAATTCCAATTTTTATCGGCAAACAATTGAGTACCGCCCAATGCCTTTTCGGTTACGAAGGTTTTCCATTTTTCGTGGTCTTTATCCACATCTACAGAAATACTCACAAACTCGATGTTTTTCCCGTGGTAACTTTTTTCCAATTCTTTCAAAAACGGAATCTCAGCTCTACACGGTCCGCACCAAGTGGCCCAAACATCTACATAAACGTATTTTCCTTTTAAGCTTTCCAAAGATGTAGTGCCGCCTTTGTGATTTTCGTATACAAAATTGGGTGCCGCAGTATTGTTAAGCTTTTTGTTGGCCATAATTTGAGTATGGTATTGCTTCAATCCGTTCAAATTGGCTTCCAAACTATTTTTGAATAAGGTCGTAAAATTGGCTTCTAAAGCCGCTTTTTCTAACCGGCCGTTATCGGCATTTCTTTTCTCTTCAATGGCTTTATTGAAATTGGTTTCATCCAGGGCCAACATACTGTCAAAATCGATTTTTTGATCAATTAAAGTTTGTGCGGCCAAGAAATTATTTTCTTTAGCACCGGTGCCTGAAAACTGCAAAGTTTCGTCAAACTTAGTAGCATCTAAAGTCATTTTTAAATCGTATCCCGGTTTTAAAAACAACTGCGCGTATTCATTTCCGTCAAAAAACGTATACATACCTTCTTTGATAGTAAAAGTCGATTTGAACACCCCTTTGTCATCGGCTTTAATTTCCTGGATGTTTTTTCTGCCTTCACGCAAATAAACCACATCGCCTTTTCGGTTGGTAATATCAACTTGAAGTGTCATGGTTTCCTGAGCGAAGACGGTCATCGAAACAAAAAACAACAAAGCTGCTGAAATCCAATTTTTCATAGTAATAGATTTTAATTTAGAAGAATCAAATATAGCTTTTTTAAAATCTACTGCTGAATTTACTGCCAAAAATTTCGAGTCCATTTTAGACTCGGTAATTGATTTTAGTTTTTTACTTTTGCAACCGTGACCCAAAGGTCAATTTTTAGGAACAAAAAAACAGCTATTTAGATGTATAGAAGTCATAACTGCGGTGCGCTCAACAGCGCTGATATCAATAAAGAAGTTACCCTGGCCGGTTGGGTGCAAAAATCTCGTGACAAAGGATTCATGATTTGGGTGGATTTGCGCGATCGTTACGGTATTACCCAACTCATTTTCGATGAGCAAAGAACGGACAAAGCTGTTTTCGACAAAGCCAAATCTTTGGGTAGAGAATTTGTCATTCAGGTGAAAGGCACCGTCATCGAACGCGAGTCTAAAAACCCGAACATGGCAACCGGGGATATTGAAATACTGGTATCAGAATTAAATATATTGAACGAAGCTTTACTGCCGCCATTCACTATTGAAGATGAAACCGACGGTGGTGAAGACATTCGCATGAAATACCGCTACTTGGACATCCGAAGAAATCCGGTCAAAAACTCCTTATTGTTCCGTCATAAAGTTGCGATGGAAGTACGCAAGTATTTATCCGACTTGGATTTTTGTGAAGTAGAAACGCCATATCTCATCAAATCAACTCCGGAAGGCGCGCGTGATTTCGTAGTGCCGAGCCGAATGAATGAAGGCCAATTTTACGCCTTACCGCAGTCGCCTCAAACCTTCAAACAGTTGTTGATGGTTGGTGGCATGGACAAGTATT
>JBEBBH010000166.1:0-2948 GCA_041158485.1 Bacteroidota bacterium
ACACTACAAATCCTAATTTCACATGCATCCACGACATTTGCAACCAAGCCGGATTTAAATATAACAACCAAACTGCAAAACAGGTGGCTAATATTGCGCTCGGCCAAGTGATAATATACCATAAGCGATAAGTCATGATTTTGTATTGGTTGAGCAAGATTTCCCGCTCGGGCGAAGGTTTATCGTTGGCTTCAATTTGGTATACAAACAAGCGTACAATGTAAAACAAACCCGCAAACCAAGTAATGACAAAGATGAGGTGCAGCGATTTGATGTAGTTGTAAAGTTCCATTTTATTTATTCCAATCGTTTACCCAATTGGCTACAACTTGACACCATTCGTCTTCATCGTTCAAACAAGGTACGGCGAAAAATTCTTCGCCACCGTGTTCTATAAATTCTTCGTTGGCGCGCATAGCAATTTCTTCCAAGGTTTCTAAACAATCTGAAACGAATGCCGGCGTCACTACTGCCAATTTCTTAATCCCTTTCTCGGGCATTTTGTTGATTTCGACATCGGTGTAAGGCGTTAACCATTTGTCACCGGCCAAGCGCGATTGGAAAGTTTGGCTGTATTTGCCTTCCGGAATTCCGAGTAATTCCACCACTTGTCGCGTGGTTTCATAACATTGATGACGGTAGCAAAATTCATGCGCCGGAGAAGCCGTTACACAACATTTGTTGTCAATTGTACAATGCGATTTGGTTACATCGGTTTTGCGAATATGACGTTTCGGAATCCCGTGGTAGGAAAACAATAAATGGTCGTATTCAAAGCCTTCCAAATGTTTTTTGATGGAATGCGCTAAGGTTTTGATAAAATCGGGTTTGTTGTAAAATGCCGGTACTTTGGTGATGGTCATTTCCGGGAAATGCTTTTGTTGCAATTCATCAGCCAAAGCCCAAATGGTCGTGGTGGAAGCCATGGCATATTGCGGATACAAAGCCAACAACATTACTTCGGTTACGCCTTTGTCTTTCAACTCTTGTAAGCCTTTTTGAATGGTCATCGAACCGTAACGCATGGCCAAAGCCACGGGAACATCGACTAGTTTTTCGACTTTTTGATGCATTTTTTTTGAAATTACAATCAATGGCGAACCTTCATCGGTCCAAATCTGACTGTACGCTTCCGCAGATTTTTTCGGACGGGTTTGCAATATAATACCTCGAACTAACAAGGCTCTCAATAAATACGGTACGTCAATCACGTATTTGTCCATTAAAAATTCATCTAAATACGGCTTGACGTCTTTGGCTGTTGGACTTTCGGGTGAACCAAGATTGACTAATAATACTCCTTTCATAGTTTTCTTTTTTGTCATTCAGAAGAATGAGGAATCTCAATTTTATTTTTGATAAAAATAATGAAACTTCTTTTTTCGATTTTCGTTTGTTAAATTCTTTATTGATGATGAGATATACGAAATCAATCCAGATTAGGTATTGGCTTGTAAACTCATTAAATATTTTTTCGGCGTGGTCGCAAATTTCTTTTTGAAAGCCGCGATAAAATGACTGCCGGTGCTGTAGCCGATTTTAAGGCCAACTTCATTCACATTATACGAACCGGAATCGAGCAACTGACGGGCATAATCCATTTTATAATCGAATAAAAACCCGTAAACCGTATCGCCGTAAATTTGCTTGAAACCCATTTTGAGTTTTTTCAAGGTTAATCCAACCTGATTGGCCAATTCTTCCAAACTCGGCGGTTCGGCCATATTGGCGATGATGATTTCTTTGGCTTTTTTGATTTTCAGTACGTTTTCTTCATCTATTAAGAACGGACATTGTTCGGCGTTCGGATCGTCGTTGCGATTGAAGAACAAGCTTAGCAATTCATACCCTTTGCCTTTATAGTATAGGTTTTTGATCGACGGATTTAAATTGTAATGAAACATTTGGTTGAGCACGATGGCCATAGACGGACTAATATCACTTTCATCATAATACTTGCGGTCTTTGTTTTCCTGACTCAAAAACGGAATGTGTTCAGCGTCATCCGTAAACAAACCATGGAATTTTTTGATGGAAACTAAAATGGTTATCAACCACGATTTAGGTTCGATTTGCACATTGAGCGGCAATTCTTTTTCGGGATTGTAAAACAGCAAACATTTTTCCTCTTTCAAATCGAGCGTGTAATTGCCTTTGTTAAAGATGAATTTCGCGCCGCCTTTCAAGCCAAAGTGAAACTGAATCAAGCCCATAGTCACCGGACGTTCAAAAGTGGTTACTTCATCTGTATCGTTTTGAAAACGAATCAAAATAAAGTCGTCGTCAATCTTTATTTCTTCTTTAGAACCCATAGCGATATTTTTTCGTATATGTTTTGGAAGTGAAATCAAAACCTTATTTAGAATGAATCTATATAAATACGTTCTGAGCGCTTGATTTCATTACAAATTTAAAAGAAATAACGATAAAAAGACAAAAGCGTTTAAAAATAACATTGAGCGACACAAAAAGTTCTTTTAGCGTTACTTTTATAAAAGTGATAGCAATAACTTTGTTTTACTTTTAGGGAAAGAGCATTTTATGGAACACGGAAACATATCAAAGCATAGTACTTTTTATGCGGTAGGCTTGAGTTATAAAAAAGCCGATGCCGAAATGAGAGGGAAATTCAGCTTAGATGATAACGGCAAAAGCAACGTTTTAGCCCAAGCACAGGCTGAAGGTATTGAAGCACTTATCGTGACTTCTACGTGTAACCGTACCGAAATTTACGGTTTTGCCCAACATCCTTTCCAACTCATCAAATTGCTTTGCGAAAACAGTCAAGGCACCGTGGAAGACTTCCAAAAGGTGGCTTATGTGTATAAAAATCAAGAAGCCGTTTCCCATATGTTTCGTGTAGGAACCGGTTTAGACAGTCAGATTTTAGGCGATTTTGAAATCATCAGCCAAATCAAATCGGCCTTCGTAGAAAGCAAAAACCGTCA
>JBEBBH010000167.1:0-7934 GCA_041158485.1 Bacteroidota bacterium
AGATTGAAACGAAAAGCGGGAAAACGGACTCCCGATAAAGCCCGAGCCATTCGCTCTCCAATCAAAAAAATTGAAACCGCGAGACTTTGATACTTTACCACTTATCGTTATCTTTGCGGGCTTAAAAACCTTTGTATATGCAACTTTCGGAACAAGAAATTATCAGAAGAGAAAAACTTCAAGCCCTTCGCGACTTAGGCATTAACCCTTATCCTGCGGATTTATTCCCGGTAGACCATACGTCTAAACAGGTTAAGGAAACTTTTGAAGAAGGCAAGAAGGTGGTAGTTGCGGGAAGATTGATGAGCATACGCGACCAAGGAAAAGCAGCCTTTGTGGAATTACAAGACAGCGAAGGTCGTATCCAATTGTACTTTAACCGCGATGTAATTTGTCCGGGTGAAGACAAAACAAAATACAACCAAGTCTTTAGAAAACTGACCGATTTAGGCGACTTTATTGGTGTGGAAGGCGAATTGTTCTTGACTAAAGTAGGCGAAAAAACTATTCATGTAAACAATTTCACCTTTTTGAGTAAAACTCTACGACCATTGCCACTTCCAAAAATGGACGACGAAGGTCATGTGTTTGACGCTTTTACCGATCCGGAATTGCGTTACCGTATGCGTTATGTAGACTTAGTAGTGAATCCGCAAGTGAAAGAAGTGTTCCTCAAAAGAACCAAGTTGTTCAATGCGATGCGAAGTTTTTTCAACACAGCCGGTTATATGGAAGTGGAAACACCCGTATTGCAATCGATTGCCGGTGGTGCAGCAGCACGTCCGTTTATCACACACCACAATAGCTTAGACATTCCTTTGTACATGAGAATTGCCAACGAATTGTATCTGAAAAGATTGATCGTAGGTGGTTTTGACGGGGTTTATGAATTTTCGAAGAACTTCCGCAACGAAGGCATGGACCGCACGCACAATCCGGAGTTCACGGCTATGGAAATCTATGTAGCTTACAAAGACTACAATTGGATGATGGAATTCACAGAGCAGTTATTGGAATATTGTGCGCTACAAGTCAACGGCACAACCGAAACCACTTTTGGCGAGCACAAAGTTAATTTCAAAGCACCTTATGCTCGTGTTACGATGACGGATGCTATCAAACAATTTACCGGTTTTGACATTTCCGGTAAAAGCGAGGCTGAATTATTTGAAGCCGCTAGAAATATGGGTATCGAAGTAGATGAAACGATGGGTAAAGGCAAATTAATCGATGAGATTTTCGGGGCTAAATGTGAAGGCAACTTTATTCAGCCGACTTTCATCACGGATTACCCTAAAGAAATGTCACCTTTATGTAAAGAACACCGCGACAATCCGGAGCTGACCGAACGTTTCGAGTTGATGGTTTGTGGTAAAGAAATTGCCAATGCCTATTCCGAATTAAATGATCCTATCGATCAAAGAGAACGTTTTGAAGCGCAATTGAAATTGGCCGAACGCGGCGATGATGAAGCAACTCAATTTATTGATCACGATTTCTTAAGAGCGTTGGAATACGGTATGCCGCCAACTTCAGGTTTGGGAATTGGCATGGACCGATTGATTATGTTTTTAACCAACAACCAATCGATACAAGAAGTGTTGTTCTTCCCGCAAATGCGTCCGGAGAAAAAACAATTGGAATTGACCGAAGAGGAGAAAATCATCGTTGCTTTATTGAAAGCCGAAAACAATCAAGCCCTGAGTGCTTTAAAAGAAAAATCACAACTCAGCGGTAAAAAATGGGATGCTGCCATGAAAGGATTAGCCAAACACGGCTTGACCAAAGTAGTAGTTGACGGCGACAACAAAACCGTAGTTTTAAACTAAATATAGAAGAGCTCAAATGAGCTCTTTTTTTATAAAATTTTGTTAGCCCTTAAACCTTATCAAAAGTTACAAGTCAAAAGCACATAATTCTAATATGAAAAAAATGAAAAAATTATTTTTAGCCCTTTTATTATTAGTTGGTATAACCACTTGGGCACAAGGAAAAAGAGAAAGAAGACCGGAAGGCGATCGTTTGACTAAAGAAGAGAAAGTAGATCTTCAAGTAAAACGAATGACTAAAGACTTGGATTTGAACGAAAAGCAAGCCAAAGAGGTTCGCACTTTAGTGACCAAAGAAGTTGAAAAAAGAGAAGCCAAAAGAGCCGAAATGACCGAGGAGAAAAAGGTTAAGAGAGAAGCGATGAAAACCGAAATGAAAGAAGCTCAAGCAGCACACAGTGCGGAAATGAAAAAAATCCTGACTCCGGAACAATATGCCAAATGGGAAAGATTGCGTGATGAGCGTAAAGATAAACTCAAAGAGCGAATGGCCGAAAGAAGAGGTAAAGGAAAACCAACTCCTGAAGAATAACTAAAATAAATTTTGAGATTTCAACAAAATAATTTAGTTTTGAAGCTATTATTCTTCTAAACAACTAAAACAATGAAAAAATTTATTGCTGCTTTAACCTTAATGTTAGCTTTTACCATAAATGCAAACGCCCAAGAGAAAAAAGAGTTGACTTCTGCAGAGAAAGCTAAAAAAGAAGCTACTGCTTTGTCACAGTACTTAGGATTGAACGAAACGCAAACTGCTGATTTCGAAAGATTATTTGAACAAAAACACAGAACTTTGGAAGATAAAACTTTATCTCAAGAAAGAAGAGCTGAAGTATCTAGAATTATTGAGATGAAAATTTCATCTACAATTACTGATGATCAAATGACTAAATTGAGACAAAATAAAGAATTGTTCAAAGAATTAATCACAAACTAATTACCGGTGATTCAACATAAAAAAAACCTCTCATAACTGAGAGGTTTTTTATTTATAAGGTCTTTGCAACTTTGTTAACTGCTTCAATGGTAAAATCCAAATCTTCATAGGTGAGCGCGTCTGTTATAAACCAAGTTTCGTAGGCAGAAGGCGCAATATAAACTCCTTCGCGCAGCATCCCGTGGAAAAACTTTTTAAAAGTGTCATTATCTCCATTTTTGGCTGTTTGAAAATCTACTACCGGATTAGCATCAAAATGCACAGAAATCATAGAGCCGACTCTGTTAATAGTAAAAACAATGTTGTTTTCTTTTAACACTTTCTCAATTCCTTGATGTAAATAAGCTGTTTTAGCTTCTAACCTATCGTAGATGGCTACATCACTGTTCAAGGCTTGCAACATCGCATAACCGGCAGCCATCGCCAACGGATTTCCCGAAAGCGTTCCCGCCTGATAAACCGGTCCTAAAGGCGCTAAAAAGTTCATGATTTCCTCGCGAGCCGCAAAAGCACCAACCGGTAAGCCACCTCCTATTACTTTTCCGAAACAAACTATATCAGCATTGATGTTGTATAACGCCTGTGCTCCGCCTTTGGCCAAGCGAAATCCGGTCATCACTTCATCAAAAATCAATAATGCATTATTACTGCTACACACTTCTTTTAAGGCTTGTAAGAAACCTTCTTTAGGTGGCACACAACCCATATTTCCGGCCACCGGCTCAATGATTACTGCAGCAATTTCGTTAGGATTGGCCTCGAACAAGGCTTTCACATTTTCGATATCATTATAATGTGCGAGTAAAGTATCTTTAGCAGTGCCTTGGGTTACACCCGGACTGTTAGGCACTCCAAACGTACTCAAACCGCTACCGGCAGCAATCAGGAAAGAATCGGAATGACCGTGATAGCAACCTGAGAACTTGATTATTTTATCTTTTTTGGTATAACCTCTGGCCAATCGAATAGCACTCATACAAGCTTCGGTCCCTGAATTCACAAAACGAATCTTATCGATATTCGGCACCATTGCAATAGCCAATTCAGCTATCTTGGTTTCCAATTCGGTCGGCATTCCGAAAGAAGTTCCTTTTTTTGCTTTTTCAATCACTGCATCAACTACAGGTTGAAAAGCATGACCTAAAATCATCGGCCCCCACGAATTGATATAATCAATCAAACGATTATCATCTTCATCATACAAATAGGCTCCTTTGGCACTTTTAGCAAAAAGAGGCGTTCCGCCTACGCCTTTGAAAGCTCTTACCGGAGAATTCACTCCGCCTGGAATTACTTTTTCAGCTTCAGCAAACAGCTGACTGCTTCTTTGATATATCATAGTCAATCTGAAATTATAAATCTATTTTACAATAATGGTTTGTCCTAAAGATAAGGCATTGTCTACCATATTATTCTTTCTTTTAAGCTCTTCCACAGTAATATTAAAACGCTTTGAAATAGAATACAAAGTATCACCTTTCACTACGGTGTATTTCTGTACATCTTCGGAATAGGCAACTTCTTTAGGAGTCGAAGCCACATAGGATTTACCTAAAACTTCTGCATCGTATTTACCCAACTGATATCTTTCAATTAAGCCAATCAATTTTTCAGGATATTTTGGATCGGTAGCGTAACCGGCTGCTTTTAAACCTCGAGCCCAAGCTGCATAATCATCTTTACCCAGTTGAAACAAAGACGCATATCTCGTTCGACTGGTTAAAAAATAAGAATGGTCTTTAAAAGAACCGCTAGGTTCCTCATATTTACGGAAACATTCGTTTTCTGCATCATCCGTATAGCGAATACTCGGACCTGTCCATTCTTTATGACATTTAATCCCGAAATGATTGTTGGCTTGCACGCTCAACGGTCCGGTTCCGGCACCCGATTCTAAAATAGCCTGCCCTAAAGTAATACTGGCCGGAATTCCTGTATTGACCATGTTTTCCTTGGCAATATTTTTGTATTTTTCGATGTAAGCCAAAACCATTTCAGTAGTTACTTTTACTCGGGTTGTTGCTTCCAAAATTTCTGAAGATGGAGTATTGGTTGTCGGATTTGATGCTGATTTTTGTGCTGTAACACCGCCGCTTTTGGCAGTTGCCGGTCGGTAAATGGGTTTTTTAACCCTTTGGGCTACAGGTTCACTTGCCTTTGGCTGATTCGATTTTGAGGTTCTAACCACAGACTGGCTGGTATTACAAGCTGCCATCAGAAGGACAAGCCCAACTAAAAAAAGTTTCTTACTCATAGAATTATTTCGATTTGGTTTTTTTGTTTTAACAAAACATTCATTCCGGCTATTCCCTGCAAACCTCCGGTGTGAATCATCAATATTCTGGAGCCTTTCGGAAATTTCTTTTTTTCGATTAAATCCAAAACTCCGAAAGCCATTTTACCGGTATAAATCGGTTCCAAAGGCACCTGAAATTTTTGGTAAAAATCATTGATAAATTCAATCAGTTCATTGTTTACTTTGGCATAGCCTCCGAAATGATAGTCGGTTACCAATTGCCAATTGGATTGAGTTACAAACTTACAAATATCTTCGGTTAAAAAATCGCCTTTGAGTGCCGGAAATCCCAAAACTTGTTGACTAACTTTTGAACTATTAATAATACCTGAAATAGTCCCGCCGGTCCCGACAGCGCAACAGATGAAATCAAAATCAGCGTCGGTTTCTTCTAAAATCTCTTCACATCCTTTGACTGCTAAGTTGTTTGTACCGCCTTCGGGCAACAGATAAAAATCTCCAAACTGTACCTTAAGTCTTTTCACAAAAGTTTCTTCGTTCTTGTTTCTGTAATCTTCTCTTGAAACGAAGTCAAAAACCATTCCGAATTCTCGAGCTTTGTTAAGTGTTGGATTGCTTGACACCTTGTCCCGAAGCTCTTCTCCACGAATAATTCCGATGGTTTTCATACCGTTTTCTTTACCGGCGGCAGCTACGGCTAGTATATGATTAGAAAAAGCACCCCCAAAGGTTAACAAAGTCGTATAATTTTCTTTTTTGGCCTCTTGCAAGTTGTAATAAAGTTTTCGGAATTTATTACCGGAGATATGAGGATGCAGTAAATCCTCTCGCTTGATATAAAGCGAGTAATCTGAAGTTTCAAGGGGTATTTTATGATTGTAAATTTTCAAGAAAAGTCTTTTTGCAAAGGTACAAATCGATTCTTTTTTATCACTTACAGTGGAGTAATTATTCCTTGTCTTCAATATTTAGCAGTAGTCATGAATTATAAACTCAATTACTAAAACATGACAAACCCGATAAATGCTTTAAAGACATCTATTGTATTTAACAAAAATTCATAAAACTGTTCAAAAACACTTAACAAAAAACAAATGAAAAGTTGTGAATAACTTCAAATAGTGTCAAAAAAAAATAAATTTAAAAACAATATATTGCGAACAATTAAATATTTGTTTTTCAAGTAAATAAAATTATTTAGGTTTAAAATAAATCTGAAAATCAAAACTTTGCGTATATGGTTTTAGTATTTGAACGACCATTTTTGTATTTAAACGATAATTATTTTAAATAAGTCTTTGATAAAGTTTTTTTTTACAATTTGATACGTTTTTAAACATAAATATCCTATATTTCCTTGTTTTTTATTAAAACACTCTTTTATGATCAAAAAAATACCACAAGAAAAAACAACTTTTAGGGACCAAAGAATTACAAGGGCAAAACAATTGACCTTGTTGGTGTTTTTGTTTTTTTTATTGGGTAATTTTAAAACTAGTGGCCAATGCTTAAACTATCAAATTTACGAAAGTTTTAACGGCACTTCTATTCCAACATCCGGAGGAACTTGGACACAAACTTCTATCACTTTTGGGACTACTTTCCCCAGAACCGGTGATAACAGCATCGTTTTCAATGCAGCTAATGATGCCATTCGCACACCCTTGATCACTAATCCGGGTATTTTTTCATTTTGGTACAGAAGAAATAACAATACCACAGCCCACTCATTTGCTATTCAAACTTCCCCAGACGGAACCACTTGGACTACGAGAGGCACAACTACAACACCAACAGACGTTTACCAACAATCTTCTCTTAACGTGGGAGCACTTGGACTAACCAATGTTTACATAAGAATTCTGGACACAAGAGCATCCGGAACACACAATCGTATTGTAGATGATATTTCTTGGACCTCAACGGTGGCAGCTAATAACACTGTAATTCCTGCCTTAGCCAACTGCTCACAAACTATTACATGCGGCACTACTTATACTTTTACAGATGCAGGTGGACAAAATGACACTTACAATATTTCAACTGATTATACCATCACTTTTACCCCTTCTGTAGCCACCAATAAAATTCAGATGGTTTTTAGCGCTTTTGCTACAGAAAACAATTATGATGGAATGGTCATCTACAATGGTCCAAACACTTCCTCTCCCATAATTGCATCTGCTTTACCAGTAGGAACTAGCGCAGTTAACTGTCCGGCCGGTTCATTTTACGGCACAACCAGTCCGGGTACAATTACTTCAACTGATGCTTCCGGCGCTATAACCATTCGTTTCCGCTCAGACGGATCCACCAATCTTGCCGGATGGTTAGCCAGCATTAGTTGTATTTCCATACCCAACTGTGTTGCCCCAACAAGTCAGGCAAGTGCTTTAACACTGGGAACAATAACCTCAAGTTCATTAACTGCAACATTCAGCGGCACAGCTAACGGCTATTTAGTGATTCGTTCAACCAGTAGTACACTACCAAGTCAACCGGTTAACGGCACTACTTACTCCGCTGCAAATATTGCGACTTTGGGAAGTGGTTTGACATTTGTTCAAAGTGGTACTTCTACCGCTATTACAGAAACAGGACTCGCCGGAAACACACAATACTTCTATTACATTTATGCTTTCAACAACACAAGTTGTTCAGGAGGACCTGTGTATAATACAAGCGGACCGTTGGTTGGAAATGGCACAACTTGTCCCGCCGTTCCCAATTCTGTATCTACTTCAGGCGTCACTTCTAACAGTTTTACACTCAACTGGGCTTACCCAACAGGAGGTACTTCGGCAGCCATATCTTACACCGTCCAAATCACAACAGATGCAGGATATACGAGTAATATTCCAGGATCTCCATCTACTTTAACGGCTCCCACAACAAGTTTCAATGCAACAGG
>JBEBBH010000168.1:0-16108 GCA_041158485.1 Bacteroidota bacterium
TGGTAAATGGGTAGCCGTTTCTTTAGAAGCCGGAGCTGTAGGAACATTTATCTGGTAATCATTTATATAATAAGTTCAGCATGAAAAAAATTATAGTTGCAGTGGCATTGATTTCTTTGTCGGGTTTTGCCCAAAAAAAACAGAAATCAGTACCCTTCACCACCAAAAATAAAACAGTTGCAGTGTATACTTCTGCAGACAGTACAAATTTTCGTTTGACCAAAACTGATGAACTTCAGTTTAAAGAATTACGCCAACCTTTAGAAACCCAAATATGTGTTTTTGTCAATCCTGATAAGACTTACCAAACTTTTGTCGGAATTGGCGGGGCTATTACTGATGCGAGTGCCGAAGTGTTTGCCAAATTATCCCCGGAAAAACAACAAGAGTTTCTGAATGCTTATTTTTCTAAAGATAAAGGCATTGGATACACTTTAGTACGCACCAATATGAACAGCTGTGATTTTAGTTCGGGTTCTTATACTTATATACAAGATGGTGATACCGAATTGAAAACATTCAACATTCAACCCGACAAACAATTCAAGATTCCGTTAATTAAGAAAGCCATGTCAACAATTGGCAATAAAGCCACTTTTTATATCAGTCCGTGGTCACCACCGGCTTTTATGAAAGACAACAAGAATATGTTATTCGGTGGAAAATTGTTGCCTGAATACCGTCAGGCTTGGGCCAATTACTATGTGAAATATATCAATGCTTTGGAAAAAGAAGGATTGCCGGTTTGGGGATTGACCATTCAAAACGAACCGATGGCCAAGCAAATCTGGGAATCGTGCATTTTTACTGCTGAAGAAGAAAGAGATTTTTTAAGAGATTACCTTGGACCAACCTTGCAAAAAGCCGGATTAGGCAGTAAAAAAATCACAGTTTGGGATCACAACAGAGACTTATTGCTTCAAAGAGCTACAACGATTTTAGACGACCCGCAAGCCAGTAAATACGTTTGGGGAATTGGTTTCCATTGGTACGAAAGCTGGAGTGGAGGTGATCAAATGTATGAAAATGTCGGAAAGGTATATGAACAATATCCTGCCAAAAACTTAATGTTTACTGAAGGTTGTGTAGAAAAATTCGATGCTACAAAATACCAACTATGGAAAAATGGTCAACGGTACGGAAAATCGATGATTAATGATTTTAATAACGGTACGGTGGCTTGGACCGATTGGAATATTTTATTAGACCAAAACGGTGGACCAAATCATGTGAAAAACTTCTGTTTTGCACCATTACATGCAGATACAACTACAGGCGAATTGATTTATACGCCAAGCTATTACTTCATCGGTCACTTTTCAAAGTTTATTGAAAAAGGAGCTAAAAGAGTAAGTAGTGCGGCCAGCAGAAGTCAGCTTTTGACCACTTCGTTTATCAATGGAGACGGAAAAGTTGTGACCGTAGTGATGAATCAAAGTAATTTCAAAATTAATTACTTCTTGTGTGTAGGCACTACAGCAACTGAAGTTTCCATTTTACCAAACGCCATCCAAACGTTAGTTTACTAAACATCATATCCTAATTGTTGACGAATGAAACAGTTGTTGTTTTTTTTATTGTTATCGACCACTGTTTTTAGTCAGGGTTTTTTAAAAAGAGATGGCCAAAAGATTGTAGATGCTAATGGCAATAATGTCTTGTTGCGAGGTCTTGGTATTGGCGGATTAATGGTGCAGGAAGGGTATATGCTCAAAACAGCTGATTTTGCAGGACCTCAACACCAAATCAAACAAAAAATAACCAATTTAATCGGTGAAAAAGCTACTGAGGAATTCTACAAAGCCTACAAAAAAAATGGCTTAACCAAACGAGATGTGGATTCCTTAGCCGCATGGGGTTTTAACTCGATTCGTTTGCCGATGCATTACAATCTTTATACGTTACCCATCGAGAATGAATCCGTTAAAGACCAAAACACTTGGTTGGAAGAAGGATTCAAAATGACAGATGATTTATTGGATTGGTGCGCTGCCAATAGAATGTACCTCATACTGGATTTGCATGCCGCGCCGGGCGGACAAGGAAAAGATGCTAATATTTCCGATTACGACGAAACAAAACCATCGCTGTGGGAAAGCGAAGCCAATCAAAATAAGATGATTGCTTTTTGGCGAAAAATAGCTGATCGCTATAAAAATGAACCTTGGATTGGCGCTTATGATATCATAAATGAACCCAATTGGAATTTTTCCGGAACCAATAAAAACGGTTGTGATGAAACCAAAAACGAACCGTTGCGCAATTTGCAAATCAACATCACCAAAGCCATTCGAGAAGTCGATAGCAATCACTTAATCATAATCGAAGGCAATTGTTGGGGCAATAATTACAAAGGTATCTTTCCGCTTTGGGACGATAATATGGCGTTGAGTTTTCACAAGTATTGGAGCTATAACGATATGGCTACGATACAAGAAATTGTCAACTACAGAAACGAATGGAATGTCCCGATTTGGTTAGGAGAAACGGGTGAGAATTCCAACGTTTGGTTTAAAGATGTCATCACTTTAATCGAAGCCAATAACATCGGTTGGGCTTTTTGGCCGATGAAAAAAATCGACAATATCGCCGGCGTGACTTCTGTAACAATAACTCCGGAGTATGAAAATTTATTGCGTTATTGGAAAGATGGTTCTAACAAACCGACTTCTGCAGCGGCAAAAGCAACTTTAATGCAATTAGCAGAAAATTACAAAATGGAAAATGTAACAGTCAAATACGATGTGATTGATGCGATGTTCAGACAAATACATTCCAACGATACCAAACCTTATAAAAAGCATGGGTTACCGGGTAAAATTTTTGCTACCGAATATGATTTAGGACCATTAAATTTTGCTTATTCTGATAAAGTTGTTGCCAATTATTGGGTGTCTAACGGCGGAAAAGAAACCGATTGGAATTCCGGGAATCAAATGAGAAATGACGGTGTAGACATTCAAAAGTGCAATGATAAAGTAACCAATGGTTTTGCCGTGGTGGATACTGAAGATGGCGAATGGTTGCAATACACTTTCACGCTTTCCGAAGCCCAAACTTTTGAATTATCATTGCGATATGCTGCCGACAATAGCAACAGTAGTATTTATTTAACTGATGCAAACGGCAACAAAATTTCCAAAACAATAACATTATCAACAACCGGTTCAACTTCTAATTGGACTACGATTATTTTAGAAAAAATAGCTTTTAACAAAGGAGAAAACAAACTTAGAATTGTTTTTGAGAAAGGCGGCGCTCACCTCAATTATCTCGAATTTAATGTCCCGAAAAAATAACTTTGAAATGAAAAAACTACTGACTGTCTTATTCCTAGTTGCAGGATTTATCGGCTGTGCTCAACAAAAATCAATTGACCAAAGGGTCGACGAGTTGTTGCAAAAAATGACTTTAGAAGAAAAAATAGGTCAGCTTAATCAATATACCGGTGATAATACTGTTACCGGACCGCTAACTATCAATCCTAACAAACAACAAGAAATTAAAGAGGGAAAAATTGGTTCTATGCTCAACGTAATTGGTTGGAAATACACCCGTCAATACCAAGAATTAGCCATGCAATCTCGTTTGAAAATTCCACTTTTGTTTGGTTTAGATGTGATTCACGGTCACAAAACCACCTTTCCTTTGCCGTTGGCAGAAGCCGCGAGTTGGGATTTAAAAGCCATGGAACTTTCCGCCCGTATAGCCGCTGTAGAGGCAGCAGCATCCGGAATTCATTGGACATTTGCTCCTATGGTCGATATTTCTCGCGATCCGAGATGGGGAAGAGTTATGGAAGGCGCCGGAGAAGATACATATTTAGGCTCTAAAATTGCCTTTGCACGTGTGAAAGGTTTTCAAGGTAATAAGTTGGGCGACTTAGACGCAGTGATGGCATGTGCCAAACACTTTGCTGCTTACGGAGCAGCCTCAGGAGGAAGAGACTATAACTCGGTTGACATGAGCAACAGGATGTTATGGGAAACGTATCTTCCGCCATTCAAAGCAGCAGTTGATGCTAATGTGGCAACCTTCATGAATGCTTTCAACGATATTAACGGCATTCCCGCAACAGCCAACAAATACATCCAACGAGATATTTTAAAAGGGAAGTGGAATTACCAAGGTTTTGTGGTTTCCGATTGGGGGTCGATAGGTGAAATGGTTGCGCATGGCTATTGTAAAGACAACAAAGAAGCTGCCGAGAAAGCCATTTTGGCCGGAAGCGATATGGATATGGAAAGCAATGCTTATCGTTTTAACTTAGCCCAATTAGTGGCGGAAAATAAAGTGCCGATTAGCATAGTTGATGAAGCCGTTAAAAGAATTTTGCGTAAAAAATTCGAATTAGGTTTGTTTGATGATCCGTTTAAGTTTTGCAGCAAAGAGCGTCAGGAAAAAGCCTTAAACAATCCGGAACATGCTAAAATTGCTCGCGATGTGGCCGCTAAAAGTATAGTCTTGCTCAAAAATGATAAGCAGATTTTACCACTTTCTAAAGACACAAAAACCATTGCCTTTATCGGACCAATGGTAAAGCCAAAACGCATCAATCACGGATTTTGGGCGGTAGATTTAAAAGACGTTGATTCGACATACATCGTTTCACAATGGGAAGGCTTACAGAATAAAGTTGGCAAGAAAACCAAATTGTTGTATGCCAGAGGTTGTGGAGTAGAAGATAGTAGCAAAGCCGGTTTTGAAGAAGCGGTTGCTGTAGCCAATCAAGCCGATGTAGTGATACTAAGTATTGGTGAAAGATGGAATATGAGTGGCGAAGCTAAAAGTCGCAGTAGCCTTCAGTTGCCAGGTGTTCAAGAGGATTTAATCAAAGAATTGCAAAAAACCGGAAAGCCAATCGTAATTTTGATCAATGCCGGAAGACCCTTAATTTTTAATTGGACTGCCGATAATATGCCGACTATAGTTTACACTTGGTGGTTGGGTTCAGAAGCCGGAAATGCTATAGCCGATGTGCTTTTCGGAGATTACAATCCGTCCGGAAAATTGCCGATGTCTTTCCCTAGAACAGAAGGTCAAATTCCAATTTATTACAATCATTTCAGCACCGGTAGACCTTCCATAAATGAAGATAAAGTGTACAAATCGGCTTATATTGACCTGCCTAATTCTCCTAAGTTTCCTTTTGGTTATGGGTTGAGTTACACAACCTTTAGCTATGGTGACTTAAAGTTATCTAAAACCAAGATGAAAGACACTGAAACCTTGGAAGTTTCCATGACATTAACCAATACCGGTAAGTTTGCCGGTGAAGAAGTAGTGCAGTTGTACCTTCAAGACAAGTTCGGATCGGTGGTTCGTCCGATTATTGAGTTGAAAGATTTTCAAAAAGTTAAATTACAACCGGGAGAAACTAAAACCTTGACCTTTGTAATTGATAATGAAAAGTTAGCCTTTTATAACCAAGCGCTTGAATTTAAGTCGGAGCCGGGAGAATTCAATCTAATGATCGGTTCGTCTTCTTCAGACATTCGATTATCGGCCAACTTCGAATTAATTCCTTAATATTGTTACTATGAAAAGAATACTGTTTATAGCATTGTTGTCATCGGGTATTGCTTCGGCACAGCCTAAAGAGCGCAAATTGGTTTGGCAAGAGGAATTTAACGGCACCACTTTAAATGAGAAGGATTGGAACTTCGAATTAGGAAACGGTTGTCCCAACAATTGCGGCTGGGGTAATAATGAAAAACAAATTTACACCAAAGACAACCATAGCCTTAAAAACGGGTATTTGGTTATTAATGTGCTTAAAAATGATGATGGCGGCTACACTTCAACCCGCATCACTACGGCAGGAAAACAAGAATTCCAATACGGTAGGATGGAAGCAAGAGCCAAAATCCCAACAGGGAAAGGAATTTGGCCGGCCTTTTGGATGTTAGGCGCTAACATCAACAAAGTCGGTTGGCCTAAATGTGGCGAAATAGATATATTGGAATACGTTGGTCGCGAACCGCATAAAGTCTACACTTCGTTACACACCCAAGACAGTCACGGTAATACCATTAATAACAAAATAACGCAAATTGACAATATTGAAGAAGGTTTTCATTTGTATGCCATCGAATGGACCAAGGATAAGATTGAGTTTTTGGTCGACAACCAATCGGTGTATACTTTTAGTCCCGACAAAAAAGATGAAAATACTTGGCCTTTCAACCAACCGTTTTATTTTCTCATTAATGTGGCAGTAGGCGGAAACTTTGGTGGTCATGACGTTGACAACAGTATTTTTCCGCAGGAATATACAATTGATTACATTAGAGTTTATCAATAAAGGAAACCCTATTTTAACTTTTCTTATAGCTTTTTTTAATTTTTATTTGTTTTTTAAATAAAAATTGTGTTAAATTTGATTTATTAATTATTCACAAAACGATTTGCCTATACAAAAACATTACTTTTTAGATTAAAGATTATTTTTTTAACCGTTACTAAAAGGTATTGTTATGGCTAAATCTCAACTTCCAGACGCTGTATTAGTTGACAAGTATATTTCCGGCGATGAAAATGCGTTGGCAATCTTGGTTAACAGACACCAATCAAAAATTTACGGGTACATCTATTCCAAAGTTTTGGATAGAGACATTACGGAAGACATTTTCCAAGAAACCTTTTTCAAGGTTATTCACACACTCAAATCTCGTAAATACTACAACGAAGAAGGTAAGTTCTTATCTTGGGTATTGCGTATTGCCAGTAATTTGATCATTGATAAATTCAGAAGTGATAAAAAAATGCCGATGAACCGCGATACCGATGAGCTGTCTGTGTTTGCCAGAATCACTGATGATTCTCTAAATGCAGAACGCAAGTTGATTAAAAATCAGGTTGAAGTGGATATCAAAACCATCATCGATAAATTGCCACACGACCAGAAAGAAGTAATCATGATGCGCTATTATTTAGACATGAGCTTTAAAGAAATAGCCGATTATACCGGTGTTAGTGTTAATACCACTTTGGGTAGAATGCGTTATGCGATTACCAATATGAGAAAGGTGATTGAAAAAAATAAAATTTATTTGCCTTCTTAGACAATAAAAAGTAATTTCTTGCGTTATCCTATAAACAATCAAACCAAGTGATTTTTATATGGCAAAACTTTACTCTAAACGCAAATTAGCAACACCAAAAATGTTACCCAAAAAAGAAACAATTCGTTTGATACTTCAATATTCTTGTGCATTGAATATTATCAAAGTAGGCAACATGAACTTCGAAAATATTGCTAATTAATTAACGTCCCGTATCGTGTCAAACGTTACGGGATGTTTTTTTTAAGTACTCATTCAAAACCGATTTTCGGCCTATGGTTTTGGTGATGATATCTTTCTCCAAATTCCAACCTCTGGCCGGAGAGTATTCTCTTCCGTACCAAATTATTTGCAAGTGCAAGTCGTTCCATAATTCTCTAGGAAATATAGCTTTGGCATCTTTTTCAGTTTGTTGTACACTTTTACCGTTGGATAAATTCCATCTGTACATCAGTCGGTGTATGTGCGTATCAACGGGAAAAGCGGGAACACCAAAAGCTTGCGACATAACAACACTCGCCGTTTTATGACCAACTGCCGGTAATCTTTCCAAGGCTTCAAAACTTTGCGGCACTGCTCCGTTGTGTTCTTCGATTAAAATTTTTGACAAACCGTAAATGCCTTTAGATTTCATTGGAGATAGTCCACAGGGCTTGATGATTTCTTTGATTTCTTCGACGCTCAACTTTACCATATCGTATGGATTGTCTGCTTTGGCAAAGAGTTTAGGTGTAATTTGGTTGACTCTGACATCGGTACATTGAGCAGATAACAAGACCGCAATTAATAAAGTGTACGGATCTTTGTGGTCTAACGGAATGGGAATTTCGGGATAGTAGTCTTTTAACGTATTTATAACGAATGTTGCACGTTCTTGTTTGGTCATTTTACCTAATTTTGATGGGTAAAAATAGTAAATTTAACCTCAAAACTCTAGCATCTGAAATATGACAACATTAAAAAAAGGGGATAAAGCACCCCATTTCTCTGGAAATGACCAAGATGGAAACCTGCATACATTGGCGGATTATAAAGGAAAGAAATTAGTCGTCTTCTTTTATCCTAAAGCCAACACGCCGGGTTGTACCGCAGAAGCCTGTGATTTAAGGGACAATTACGATCGCTTCAAAGCCAGTAATTATGAACTTTTAGGAGTAAGTGCTGACAGTGCCAAAGCGCAAGCCAATTTTAAAAACAAATTCGATTTCCCGTTTCCGCTTTTAGCCGATGAAGACAAATCGGTTATTCAAGCGTTTGGTGTTTGGGGTCCGAAAAAATTTATGGGTAAAGAATATGATGGTATTCACCGTACAACTTTTGTGATTAATGAAGACGGCATTATAGACGAAGTAATTACCGATGTAAAAACTAAAGCGCATGCTGCACAATTACTGAAATAAAAAAAGCCGAGTAAATCTCGGCTTTTTTTATTTATACTTTTTCTAAAATTTTATTCGGGTCGTATCCAAACAAACGATGTTTTTTGATAATTTCAGCAATACCCTGCGGAAGCATTTTTTCCCAACCCGGAGTGCCGTTGTTGATCATTTTTAATACTTCTCTGGAGAATATTTTTAAGTGATCTTTATCAAACTCAGTAATATCGACTACTTTACCGTTGTAAGCAAAGAATTTGTACAATTCTTTCATGCGCGGGTGAACTTTTAAGTTTTGTGAGTTGACGATTTCTCCGTCTTCGCCTTCCATAGGATACAAGAACACTTTTAAATCTCTGTAGAATAATTTTCCAAAAGCTTCTAAAATGCCACCGCTCAAATGACGGTAATATTTTTCATCAAAAATATCTACTAAATTGTTCACTCCCATAGCCAATCCCATACGAGCTTTGGTGTAATTAGAAAAATATTCTACTACTTTATAATATTCCTGGAAGTTGGAAATCATTACAGTTTGCCCTAAGGAACAAAGCAATTCCGCTCTATCCATAAAGTCTCTTTCGTCAATTTCACCTTCAGAACGTAAGTTGGAAAGGGTAATTTCGAATATCACTAAAGTATTGTCTTTGTCTACTTTGCTTTCCTCTAAGAACATTTTCAATGATTTCTCATACATGTCCATATTCACCTGTGTCACCGGACGGAAACTTCCGCGCAAAGCCAAAATATTTTTCTTGTATAAAATGGAAGCCGGTAATACGTTTTTACCATCAGGACCAAACATTACCGCATCGGTCATGCCGTTTTTAACCAATTGTAAACTCATCAATCGATTGTCAACATTGGCAAAACGCGGTCCGGAAAAGTTGATGGTGTCTATTTCCAATTGGTCTTTATCCAAGTGGTCGTATAAATAGCGTAATAATTTTTTAGGATCGTTGTATTTGTAATAGGCACCGTAAATTAAGTTCACCCCTAAAATCCCTAAGGTTTCTTGTTGCAAACGGGCATCGGTTTCTTTAAAACGTATGTGTAAAATGATTTCGTTATACTCTTCATCAGGTTCAACTTGGTATTTGATACCGACCCAACCGTGGCCTTTAAACTGTTTGGCAAAATCTATAGTCGCAACTGTATTGGCGTAACTAAAGAACATTTTATTAGGATGCTTGTCTCTTTTCAAACGTTGCTCAATCAATTCCACTTCATGAGACAACATCTTTTTTAATCGACTTTCGGTTACGTAACGACCATCATCTTCAATTCCGTAAATCGCATCACTAAAGTCTTTATCGTAAGCCGACATCGCTTTCGCAATGGTTCCTGATGAACCTCCGGCTCTGAAAAAGTGTCTTACTGTTTCCTGACCGGCTCCAATTTCAGCGAATGTACCATAAATGTTTTCATTCAAGTTAATTCGCAAAGCTTTGTCTTTAATAGCCGGAATTTGTTCGATGGCTTTGTCGCCTTTAAGCTTTATATTTGAAACTATTTTGTCCATGGTAGATTGTATTCTTGGCAAAGTTAGTAAAATAGCTATTTTATAAAAAGAGAATTAAGTCTATTTTTGTAAATAATTACTTTTAAAGTCATTATTTTTTCAGCTCAACAACAAAAATCATGCTAATATGCAAGTTTATTTTTTAGGCACAGGAACTTCTCAAGGTATTCCGGTTATCGGAAGCCAACATTCGGTTTGTAAAAGCACCGATGCTAAAGATAAACGATTGCGAGTTTCTGTTTGGATTACTTGGGATAAACATTCCATTGTGGTGGATTGCGGTCCCGATTTTCGCCAACAAATGTTAAACTCTGGTTGTACCCAATTGGATGGTATTTTGTTTACCCACGAGCATGCCGATCATACGGCGGGTTTAGATGATATTCGCCCGTTTTTTTTCAAACAAGGTTTGCCAATTCCGGTTTACGGTCACCAACGCGTTTTGCAAAACTTAAGCAAGCGATTTGACTATATTTTCGAAAACGACAACAAATATCCCGGCGCGCCCAGTGTGCATCCGATTGAAATTATAAATGACCAAAACTTTATGATAGGGACAACTCCGGTTATTCCAATCAATGTACATCACGGTCATGTGCAAGTTTTCGGATTCAGGATTCAGGATTTTGCCTATTTAACCGATGTTAAAACGATAGAAGATACAGAAATACAGAAATTAAAAGGGGTGAAAGTCTTGGTGGTGAACGCCTTGCGGGAAGAATCGCACCATTCACATTTTAATTTGCAAGAAGCGTTAGATTTCATAAATTTGGTTCAACCTGAAACAGCCTATTTGACGCACATCAGTCACCTGCTCGGATTTCATGAAGAAGTCCAGCAACGATTACCGAAAAACGTTTATTTGGCTTACGACAATTTAAAAATCACAATATAACACCATGAAAAAATCACTATTTCTTTATCTTTTTATTATTGCTGTATTGATGAATCTTTTTACCTATAAATATTTTACCGGTAAAGAGAAGAGTATGCAAGCCACGGAAGAGAAATCAGAAAGTTCTGTTAAAAGCGATTCTTTGAAAATAGCCGACTTGGAAAACAAATTGTATGATGCCAATGTTTTTGCTTTGGAATATAACGACAGAGCGATGAATTATTTGAATCAAAATGATATCAACGCTTTTTCTGAAAAAGTAAAACAAGCATTGTTGGCTTACAACGACGACAAAGAAGGCAATAAATACACCGATCAAACCAAAATGGGAGAGCAAAAATTCATTATCAATAAAGTGAAATTGCTCAATCATCGCTGGATAATTGCCAATTACAGTAACGGTGAATTATGGGGTGAAGTCTTGTTGAAGTATTTTATTAATGAAGACCAAACCGTATCTTTTGAAGTTATGAACTCTTACTTATATCCAAAAGAGTTAAATTAGCAGCCTACACTAAATCATAGTTATGAAAAAATCACTTTACTTACTGCTGTTTTGCGGGATTTTGACTTCTTGTAAACTCACCGATCAACCATCCGGAGAAGAACAAGTTGTAGGCAATGAAGCAGTTAAAGATTCTTCTGCAGTTAACGATAAGGACGAACACGGTTGTTTGGCTACTGCAGGTTATGTTTGGTCAAAAATCAACAAAGAATGTATCAAGGCTTTTACCGGAGTTCCATTAAATCCGACCGCCAATCCCAATAGTGACGACGAATCTCTTAGTGCTTATGTTTTGTTTAGTGAAGATGGTAACCAAGCCGAAATATTTTTACCAAACGATACAAAATCGATTGTATTAACCAGAGCTGCTGAAGGCAAGCCATGGGTTTTTGAAGATTGGCAATTAGTACCTTGGAAAGGTTTTGTACTAAAGAAAGGTGCTGAAAATAAATTTGCAGGCGACGGCATGCCGGGCAAAAAAATTACCGGTAGCGATACTGAGGAACAGTAGTTCTTTGTTTTATTTGGTAAGCCAATGTTTGAAATCAAAAAAGTTTTGTGGTGCTACGCCATGACCGACCATATATTCTTTAAAAACGATTTCAATGCCTAAAACTTGCAATGCCGGAATCGATTTTCTGGCCCATTCTACCGGTATAACTTGATCTACAGTTCCGTGTGAAGCAAAAATGCGCAGTTTACTACAGTCGTTTTCCAAATAGTCATCAACTGCAATGTCGGGATTCCAATAACCGCTCATAGCTACTACGCGTTGCACTTTTTCGGGGAAAGATACCGCAACAGCATAACTTAAAATACAGCCTTGACTAAATCCAATTAAGGTCACATTTTCTGAATCTATAGGGTAATTAGCCACAAGTTCATCAATAAAATTCGCGATAATGTCTCGGGAAGCGCGCGCTTGTCCAATATCGGAGAACTTATTTTCATCAGCATCAAAATTGATGGCATACCAAGCATAACTACCATAAGATAAATCAAATGGCGCACGGGCCGAAACCACATAATAATCTTCGGGTAATTCAGAGGCAAATGAAAATAAGTCTTCTTCATTACTGCCATAACCGTGAAGCAATAGGAGTAATGGGTTTTTCTCTTTTTTAATTTTTGGCTCTCTAACCAAATGGTATAACGATAAATCCATTACAACGTTTTAAAAAGATTTTGGAAAAAAGCACCAACCACCGGCAACGCTCTCATTTGTCCTTGTAATGCACTGGTAAATCCGTAAATCCATAGCACAAAATAGAATATGTAAAAGGCTGATGAAGCATACCAGCTATCTGCATAACCTACAAAATAGCCCAATAAAAAGAAGGACAAAAACAAGCCCAAAGCCTGACGAATGTGGAAAGAAGCAAATACAGTTTTATTTTCTTCCTGGTTCATAAAAATGGCTATTACCGAGCCAACTATGGTTAGGTAAGCCACAATAGCCGTGTTTTTTGATTTATCTAGATTTTCCATAATGGTGTTTTTTATGCTAAAACTAATTTTCCGTTGTTGTAAATGCCTATGACTTTGCCTTGCATAGGTTGTCCTAGAAAGGCACTGTTTTTTGACTTAGATAGAATTGCCTCTTTCGAGAATGTCCAATTAGAGTCGACTTCGAACAAACTTAAATTTGCTTTTGAATTGATATCAACGGCCTGTCTTTCAATATTTAAAATGGTGTTACCGGAAGTCAATTTTTCAACTACTTTTTCCAAAGGCAAAACGGTTAATAACGCTCCGAAAGCGCTTTCTAATCCGATAGTACCGTTTTTGGCCAAGTCGAATTCCATTTTCTTGTGTTCGATATCCATCGGGTTGTGATCGCTGGTAATGCAATCAATAGTATTGTCTAAAACTCCGGCTAGTAAGGCTTGCCTGTCGGCTTCGGTGCGCAATGGCGGGCTGACTTTATAACGCGTATCAAAACCGTCTAATGTTTCATCGGTCAACACTAAATGATGAACTGCCACACTGCAAGTCACCTTCAATCCTTTGGCTTTGGCTTCTCGGATTAAAGCCACTGATTGGGCTGTGGAAACAGTAGGAATGTGCAATCTTCCTCTAGTGTATTCAAGTAAAAATAAGTTGCGTGCGATGATTAATTCTTCGGCTAAATTCGGAATACCTTTCAATCCCAATCGGGTCGAAACTATGCCTTCATTGACTACACCATTGCCTTTGATGTTTTCATCTTGTGCAAAAGCGATGACCAAACCCTCAAAATCCTGTACGTATTGCAATCCGATTTTCAGCAAATTGGCATTGGATAAACTCTTACCATAATCGCCAAAAGCTACAGCACCGGCATTTTTCATATCGAACAATTCTGCTAAATCTTTGCCTTCGCTGTTTTTGGTTAAAGCACCTATCGGATATAAATCGGTTGCTGAACTGGAAGCTTTCTGTTTTACAAAATGTACTTGCGATTGGTTGTCAATTATCGGATGTGAGTTAGGTTGAAGCGCAATTCCGGTAAAACCGCTTTTGGCCGCTACTATCAATCCGTTAGCAATGGTTTCTCTGTCTTCAAATCCGGGTTCGCCCAAGGAAACACTAGTGTCAAACCAACCTTGTGACAAGTGTAAACCTTCTTGTTGGAATTCTTGATAATTGGAATCATTACTGACCGAATTGCCTATCGCATCAATGACGCCATTCGTAATTTTTACATCAACAGTTTGGTTGTGAAAGGGACTTTTAGGGTCAATAATTTTGGCTTTTCGGATGACTAAGTTCATTTGACAAATTTTTGAATGAGTAGTTCTAAGACTAAAAAGAGTAGGGTGAGCCACACAAACCATTTCCAGATTTGCGTATCGGTTCTATCAGTTTGAATGGTGTTGAACACCGATTCGATATCGTCACTATTTTGATAACCAACCGCAATATCAGGATTGGCTAAACTCAAGTTGCTTTCGGTTCGACTGTAATTAAAGCTGATGTTTTCCACCGAATTGGTTCCGTTAAAGATACCAAAATTTCCGGCTTGCGCAGGTTGTTCGGCAAAAGTCATTTTTACTTTGGTATTCAACAATTGTTGCACCGGAATAAAACTTTCGTCTTTGTTTTTTACCGTCAGTATTTCATCTTTAGACAACGATGTTTCTACTATAAAGGGCTGATTTTCGCCTATAGTTAAAGCCGTTACACCCGATTTCTGGCTGCTTTGCGCCATATTGTAGAAAGTCGGTACTACTAGCGGCGAATTCTGGAAATTACTATTGCTTTTAGCAATCGGTGCCGCAAAAACATAAACGGAAGACAGTGGATTACTGATGGAAGTCAAGAAAGCACTTTGGTCTTCGTAAGTCAGTATCGCCGGTGTATTGCTGCTAATACCAAAAGCCGATTTAGTCGAAGGATATTGAAAATTATCCACCTTTTTTTCAAACACATTACTAAACAACGGATGATTGAAATTGATTTTTGTCACTTTCTTGTCGCCATTTGCCAAAGCTTTCAACTGAACGGCACCGAAGTTTGCCAAGAAAGTATTCATAATAGTTAAATTGCTTTCTTGTGCCGGAATCAATACCACATTTCCACCTTTATTGACAAATGACTTTAAAGTAGTTTGCAAAGCTTGCGGAATATCTTTCAATTCATTGAGTACTATGGCATCTTGTTTTTCCAGTAAATTATAATCCAAATTAGCCAATGGATAGTTGGTGTAGTTGAATTCATCCGCCGTGTAAATTCGCGCTAAGAAATTACTTTTTTCAGTATCGCCTATGCTGATAATATTGGTTTTACTGGGTTTTAAAATGCTGAAGTAATAGGTATTGTCATATTCCAAACCTTTATCGGTAATAGTAACATAGCCGTGAAAATCTTCTTTTGGAATGGTAAACTTAACCAATTGAGAATTGTTATCGCTATCGAAATTCACCACAGTTTTAGCTGTCAATTTAGTTTGATTGTAAAGCGCAATCGGCAACGAAGGTATTTCGCCATTGGCTGATAACTTGATGGCAATTTCGTAGAAACTGTCTAAGTTTTGTTGGATGTAAACGCTTTCGATAGCCGCATTGTTCTTTTGTTCGGCTTCCGGAATAATAAAATAGACGTTGTCTTCTTTTTTGAAACTCTTCGATTCATTGGCTTGTACACCAACGGCATCGGTAATTACTACTATATCTTTGTTGAAAGCCGATTTTCGGGCATTGACTTTAGCGATCAAATTGTCCAAACGGAAAGGTGTTGCGCTGTATTGTAGATCTTGTAATTCTTTTTGAATAGACTTGATATCGGTATTCCAAAAGGTTTCCGAATTGGTGATTAACGAGAAATTTTGAGTTTCCGGTGTGTGTTCCAGTAATTCTTGTACGGCACGTTTGAGCAATTCGCCTTTTTTTCCTTTGGCTTGCATACTGTACGAATTGTCTAAAATAATGTACATTTCGTTGGTAGCTTTTGAACTTTCTTTAGCAGTAAAAAAGGGTTGTGCAAAAGCCAAAATCAAGCAGGTTAGTAGCAGTAAACGGGTAAAAAGCAACAACCATTTTTTGATGGTTGAACTCTTGCGGGTTTGTACAGAAAGCTCTTTTAGGAATTGAACGTTGGTAAAATACTCTTTTTTAAAACGTCGCAATTGGAATAAATGCACCAAAATTGGAATGACCAATAAGAAGAGAAAATACAGGATTTCCGGATGTTTGAATTGCATTTAGTAAAAGTTTATCAAAAATAGCACTTTTTATGATTTCACCTAAGCGTTTAAGACAATTTTAG
>JBEBBH010000169.1:0-10454 GCA_041158485.1 Bacteroidota bacterium
CTTATAACGAATATGAAGAAGCGCCTTTCGAGGTGCTTTTTTTATGGATTTACCTCTTCCAATATTTCCGATATTTTATCGGTTTTATATACTTGAAGTTGCCCATTTGCATCAGAATAAACCAAATAAGCTTGCAGTTCAGGATGATTTTTTAAAAACACTTTGGCCTTTTCCAATCCCATCACCAAAACACCGGTGGCATAAGCATCAGAGGAAATGCAATTAGGTGCAATAATTGAAGCGCACAACAAATTGTTTTTCGTAGGATAACCCGTTTTAGGGTCTAAATGATGGGCATATTTTACCCCGTTTTCAATAAAGTATTGTCGGTTGTTCCCGGATGTTGCAATCGCTGAATTGTGAAGCTTTATTATGGCTCTGTTAGGGTTGGCGTCTTCTTTGTTGTCATAAGGTTCTTCAATGCCGGCCTTCCAATAATCTCCGTTGGGTTTTTTACCGTTGGCAAATATTTCGCCGCCAATTTCAACGATAAAGGATATTATGCCTTTGGATTTTAAAAAATCGGAAATCACATCAACTGAGTAACCCTGAGCAAAAGCATTAAAATCCAAGGCCACACGAGGGTCTTTTTTTACAACACGATTCCCTTTTAATTCAATCAAGTTAAAACCGGTGAAGCGAAGAATGCTGTCGATTTTTTCCGGTGCTATTTTTTGTTTTTTCCCGGGTCCGAAGCCCCAAGCATTTACTAAAGGCAGTACTGTGGGATCAAAAGCACCATTAGTGTTTTTCCAGACTTCCTTTGCCTTTTTAAAACAGGCTGTAAAGTATTGGTCGACCACAATGTTGGGTTGGTTGGTGTTGATTTTTGTAATGATGGAATTAGGGTTGTAAGTAGAAACAGAAAGGTCAAAGTCTTTTAGAATGGCTTCTATTTCAGGTTGCAAATTGCGTTGTTCAGTATCAAAATAGCTAATGTGGTAAGTGGTGCCTTGGGTATAACCTTCAATTTTAATAAGTTCTGATTGTGAATAGCAAACGGTTTGCAGTAATATCAATAGCCCTGATAATTTGTTTTTTATTTTGTAAAGCTTTTTGTAAGGTTGCATGATTCTTTGTGCGTTAGGCATTTTATTTTGGCTTTAGTTTTCAAGAGTTTAACAAGTTCAGGCTTTATTTCCCTAAAAAAACTTTAATATTCTTTTATGGCAGCGGAGCTTTTTTGCAAAATTTTCAATACTTTTAAATCATAATTATAAATCGGGAGCAATATAAAATGACAATAAAAAAGAATTTTCCCAAAATACTTTGGCTGATATTCTCCTCGAGCATATTCTTCATTATTTTATATTTAGCGCTGTTCTATTACACCAAAAAGGCAGAGCAACTGGTTTACAAGGATTCTGTTGAGCATTTTGATAATGAAATTCACAAGTTACTCGATTTAGAGTCGAAGCCTATTTTGGTAGCCATAAATAATGATACCAATTGGGATGAGTTTGTCAATTTTATAAAAACCAAAGACCAAGTTTGGTTCAATCAAACTATAGGTAACGAATTGGAGATTTACGATGCCGAATATTTAGGCGCCTATGATGCCGATAAAAATTTCATCATCAGAACACCAACACCCGCAATTAAAACCCTTGATTTTGTTCCCAAGACAGCCATGGATGCGGTAGAAGAAGCGGGAATAAAAAAATTCTATCTCAAGATTCCTGAGGGAATAGTAGAAGTTACCGGTGCGGCCATTCATCCTTCCGATGATCCGCTGAAAACCAAAACACCAACATCGGGTTACTTTTTTGTGGTTCGATTGATGGATAATCAGTTTATAGAAAGCCTGCAGCACATTACCAACTCTAAGATACAATTAGCGTCAACGGATTATATTTTAAAACCGGAAAAAAGCACCATACATTCTGTTTTTGATTTGAAGGATTCAGCAGGGAAAGTGATAGGTAAATTGGTTTTTCAAAGGGATTTTGAAGTGTATTTTGATTACACCACTCGTTTGTTGTATGTTATCATAATAGCCTTTTTTATAATATTACTGCTCAATCTGTATTATACCCGTAAGTTTGTTTATTATCCTCTGTATTTAGTGCGTAGAGTACTGGAAACCGGTAATAAAAAGGCAATCAGATTATTGAAAAGGACCAATGGCGAGTTTAGTTATATCGGGAACTTATTCGAAGAGAACAATAATCAGAAAATGGAACTGATTACGGCCAAAATCCGGGCAGAAGAAAGTGATCGATTGAAATCGGCTTTCTTGGCTAATTTATCACATGAGATTCGAACGCCAATGAATGCCATCAATGGTTTTACCGATTTGATCCTGAATACCGATATCACCGAAACAGAGAAACTGGAATACTTAACCGTAATCGAAAAAAGCGGAAAGAATTTGGTTTCCATCATAGACGATTTGATTGAAATGTCTAAAATCGATTCGAATCAAATCATCCCTAATTATACTCAGGTGAACCTGGAGTCTTGTATGAATGAATTATACGAGACTGTAAAAGTGACGATTCAAAATAAAGACATAGAGTTTATTTTAATTAATAGCTCGTTGCCGGCCACTTTCAATATTGTTACTGACGATATTAAGCTCAAGCAGGTAATTATCAATCTTTTGACCAATGCTATTAAGTTTACCGATAAAGGAATGGTCACTTTTGGTTATGAAATAGACGAACACAATCAACAGATTCATTTCACCGTTAGAGATACCGGTTTGGGTATTGATGAGGTAGAACACAAAAACATTTTCGATCGTTTCAAGAGGGTAGACAGTGATGTTTCTATAAAAGTTGGTGGTTTAGGCTTGGGATTGGCCATATCAAAAGCTTACATAGAATTGCTTGGCGGAAGTATTACCTTAACTTCTAAAGTTGGGGAAGGTTCTACTTTTTATTTTTCTATACCATTGCAATATGCTAAAGTGGAGCAAATAACGGTTCGTCCGGTTAATGAAAGCGAAACCATTAAATCTGAACGAAAAGTTATTTTGATTGCCGAAGACGACAACATCAACTACTTGTTGTTTCAAAAAATGATGCAACATAAAAACTACGAAATTATAAGAGCCATTAACGGACAAGTTGCAGTGGAGTTGTGTTTGGGTAATCCCAATATTGATTTGGTATTGATGGATATAAAAATGCCTATTTTAGATGGTTTCCAAGCCATTGAACAAATCCAGCCTATACGTCCTAATCTCCCGATTATTGCCCAAACAGCTTATTCTTCCTCTGAAGATAAAGCTAAAATTGAAAAAGCCGGTTTCGCCGATTACATTACCAAACCACTCAACAGAGAGCGTTTGTTTGAATTGTTAGACTACTATTTAGATCCATCGAAAAAAACGCAATGAATTTCAAAGCCAAAGTACTGTTAACGGTTGCATGCTTGTTCTTAGTTCCAACTTTTTCCCAACAAAAAGAAACGGACAGCAGTACTGTGAAACAAGACAAAAGGCTTTACTTAAATCTGGATATTGCCAGTAGGTATTTATGGCGTGGACAATGTTGGGGAGGCGATTATATTGCGGTGCAGCCTACAGTTGAGTTTTCAATTGCACCCAAGTTGACGCTCGGATTTTGGGCGACAACCAATTTTAAAAGGGATTACTTTTATCCTGATGGTGTTTCGGCCTATAAAGGCTATCAAGAAATTGACTTTTACCTCTATTATCAGTTGAGCGATTTTTTACAATTCCAGTTGTGGGATTATTATTGGCCATCTGTGAGTAAAGTAGAAGGCGTAAACAACAACTACTTTAATTACGGACCTGATGGTTCGAAAACAGTTGATGCAATGTTGTATTTCGATTTTTCCGAAGGCTATCGATATCCGTTTAATGCAACTATAAGTACTTTAATTGCGGGGAATGACTTTCGATATGACGCCAACGGAGAAAATCAAAAGCGAAATTTTACAACCTACTTGGAACTTGGGTATACTTTTACTTTTTTCGAAAATTCATCGCGAAAATACCTTCAAGATATAGAAGTGTCACCGGTAGTTGGAGCGGTACTGAACAATGAAGCAGCCTATTATACTTATGCTGATTACGATAAAGTTTCTTGGGTTAATTTAGGCGTGAGTACAACTAAAACCTTGTCTTTAGGGGGTGATGTAAGTATGCCGATAACCTTGTCTTACACGCATAACGGCGCTGTTAAAAACACTGAAATTTTCGGTAAAAACTTTGTAGTAGCAACGCTGAGTTTAAGTTATTAAGCCGGTTCGCCGTATAAGTCGAATTCCGTAGCGTCAATAATTTTGATTTGGGCAAATTCTCCGGTTTTTAAGTAGTATTTTGAGGCGTCAATCAACACTTCGTTATCCACATCCGGACTGTCAAATTCGGTTCGTCCTACAAAATATTGTCCTTCTTTTCTGTCGATAATACACTTGAAAGTCTGTCCGATTTTCTCCTGATTCAAATCCCAGGAAATCTGCGATTGTAAGTCCATGATTTCTGCAGCTCTGGCTTGTTTCACTTCTTCGGGTACGTTGTCTTCCAACAAATAGGCATGCGTGTTTTCTTCGTGGGAATAGGTAAAACAGCCCAATCTTTCAAATTTCATCTCTTGAACCCAGTCACGCAACGTTTCAAAATCTTCTTGCGTTTCACCCGGATAACCCACAATTAGAGTAGTACGAATAGCCATGCCTGGAACGGCTGCGCGAAAATCTTGCAGCAATTGAGTGGTTTTGGCTTTAGTAGTTCCGCGACGCATTGATTTCAAAATAGGGTCGGCAATGTGTTGCAGCGGAATGTCGATATAATTGCAAATTTTAGGCTCTTTTTTCATCAGTTCCAATACGTCCATCGGAAATCCGGTAGGGAAGGCGTAGTGCAAACGAATCCATTCGATGCCGTCAACTTTGACTAAGTTTTCCAACAACTCGGCTAAGTTTCTTTTTTTGTATAAATCCAAACCGTAATAAGTCAGGTCTTGGGCAATAAGGATTAATTCTTTTACGCCGTTCTTAGCCAAACCTTGTGCTTCTTTGACCAATTTTTCAATGGGTTGTGAAACGTGTTTGCCGCGCATAATAGGAATGGCACAAAAACTACAAGGTCGGTCGCAACCTTCTGCAATTTTTAAATACGCATAATTTTTGGGTGTCGTGGTCAAACGCTCTCCTAAAAGTTCGTGTTTGTAATCTGCTCCCAAAGCTTTGAGTAATAAAGGCAATTCGGTTGTGCCGAAGTACTGGTCCACGTTCGGGATCTCTTTTTCTAAATCCGGACGGTATCTTTCAGAAAGACATCCGGTTACAAAAACTTTGTCAACTAAGCCTTTTTCTTTTTTATCGGCATATTCCAAAATCGTGTTTACCGATTCTGCCTTAGCATTGTCAATAAACCCACAAGTGTTAATTACTACGATGTTTCCTTCTTGCTCATGAACCACTTCTTTGCCATTAGCTTTGAGTTGGCCCATTAATACTTCGCTGTCGTAAGTATTTTTAGAACATCCGAGTGTAATTACATTGATTTTGTTTTTCTTTAATGATTTAGTTCTCATAAGATTGAATTCCGATTATTGGGAGAGCCTGCAAAATTAAGCTTTTATTTCTAATTTGTTGGCGGTGTATTAATAAAAAAGCCACCCTGTTTAGGATGGCTTGTCTTGAAATAGGCTATTCTTAAAAGTTTACAGAATAACTGAAAGTGATGTTGTTGTTGTATCGACTTACTCTGGCCGTATCGGTCATACCTGAGGAAATCAACGCTTGATTGCTGTTGCGATGGTCATAAGAATAGGCCAAATCAATTCGGCTTTCTCCAAAGTTATAGCCAATTCCGCCACTGTATCCGGTTAAGTCACCAAAGGCTTGGTCAACTTTATACGGACTTTCCTCAAAGCGGTATCCGGCTCTCAAGCTTACTTGCTTAATGCGGTATTCACCACCAATGCGAACTTCGATAGCGTTGTCCAATGCATTACTCATGAAATTATTCAGGTCGGCAAATCCCGGATCATTTTTCGGTTTGAATCGCAATGCGCTGTAGTTTTTGGTGGAAACATCGGCGCTGAGTAATCCTTTCTTGCCAAAAATGTAGGACAAACTTCCGGTCCATTTACCGGGAGTTTGAACGGTGTAAGGCAAATAAACTACAGAGTTTTGATAAGAGAAAGGAAATTCTATACCATCTTGATTGTTTAAGCTTCGGGTGCTAACACCTTGCTGTAATTCATCGGTTAAACGAAACCATGTTGGCGACTCGTAGGCTAATCCGACTCTGATACTTTCGATAGGTTTTACAATCGCTCCTAAATTGAAAGAGAAGCCATAACCGGTTGTCCAAAGTCTGTTTTCAAATAAGATTTCAGAAATGGTAGAGCCGGTATCATAAAGGGGATTGTTGTTCCTTTCGTAAATTGAGAAGGTTTTGTCAATGTTTACAAAGTGATAATTTAAGCTTCCTCCAAGGAAAATTTTGTCTTTGTAAGCGGCCGAAAAGTTTCCGGTCAATTTACCGTTGTATCCTGTGGTTAAGACCTGATTTTCTTGGTAATAGTTGCCTCCCGTAGGGATGTTGGTATAATAAGAAGTATTGTTTGGTGTATTGTTAGTGGCTTCAAAAATATAAGTATCATAGCCTAAATAAGCTTGTTGCTCATAAAAATTCAATTGATTGTAATTCAAATCGGTCAAGACATTGGTCGGAATGCCTTGGGCAATGTTAACAAAGTAGTTTCCGATGGAGTTGTTTGGATTAGTTCCTGCAGAAAAAACGCTGTTATTCAAGTTGTTGGCGTTTTCATAATTGATTCCTACCGCAATTTTATTCCAACCGGTTTTACCGCTTCCACTTTCTTTAAAAATGAAAACTGCTCCCAATTGATTGATATCTAAAGTGTTGTCGTTATCATTTGTTGATGTGCCGAAATAACGAGATTTGTTTTTGGCATTGTAAACAGAACCGGTTATGGTGGCGTAGTTGTTATTGAAAAAGATAGATCCCGCAGGATTTACACTGATTGCGGATAAATCTCCTCCCAAGGATCCGAAAGCGCCGCTCATGGCTCTGAATCGAGCGGTTCCGGTTAAGTTGTCAACAGCCAAACGGATTGCATCATCCGGAGTGGTTTCTTGTGCTTGTATAGAGGGAATAGCTATTCCCGCTAGTAAGAGTAAAAAATACTTTTTCATAGTGCTTTGATTATAATCATAAAAAAAAGCCTATGCAATGTTTGTAAAAAGCATAGGCGTTATTGTTTTTATCTTCTTCCGCCTCCTGAGGATCTTCCGCCTCCGAAGCTACCTCCACCACCTGAAGATCTTCCGCCACCTGAAGATCTTCCGCCACCATAACTTGAGCTTGGTGTGTAGGAACGTGATGGTGTAGATTGTGTTTGTGTTCTAACGCTGTTGCGAGGTTGTGAACTAGAATTGTTCATGTTAGTTCGGGTAGGAGCAGTGTTAGAATTGGTGCGAACCGGTGTCGTATTCGGTCTGGTGTTAAAGTTGCTGTTTCTTGGCGTATTAAAACTTCGGTTGCTTCTAACGCCGTTAGATTGGTATCTGTTGTTGTAAGAACTGTTTAAACGGTTGCCGTATGAGTAAGCTGTACCTCTTCTTCCGCCATTGTAATAACTTCCCCAATGATTGTATCCATTATAGCCATAGTAGCCTCCCCAACCCGGACCGTACCAATTGTTCCATGAATTCCAGCCCCAGCCCCAACCAACATTCCAGCTCGGACCATACCAGTTGTTCCAACCCCATCCCCATCCGGGGCCATACCAGCTATTCCATCCCCAATAACTTCCGTACCAGTAATTGTTCCAATAACCCCAACCCCAGTTGTTGTCATAAACATTTACAGTAACAGATTGTGCGTTCTCTCCCCAGCCGGCGTTGTTTCGGTCATATGATTGTCCATTGCTAACACTATCGGTGCTAACATTGCTATAGTTGTCCACATCGGTAAATATTTCAGCATTGCTGAAGTATTCCTTGTATTTGCTCTCTGAATTCGTTTCAGTTGTGTTTTGTGTTGGTTTGTTTTCCGAGCTACCATAAATACCGTCATCGTAATAGGAACTGTTTTGATAAGAACCACAGGAAGTAGCGGTAATTGTCAGTATTCCCAAAACGGAGAACAGCGACAATCTTCGGCTGAATAAATAATAAGTTTTCATATCTATAGCATTTTTTTATTGTTGGACTATACAAAAATAGTTAGTTTTGCCGAACTATTTAGTTAAAAAAAGTTAAACAATTTTTATGCCAAACTATTCATTATGAGTAAGAACTTAACAAAGAGAGCAGAGGACTATTCCAAATGGTATAACGAGCTGGTGGTTAAGGCTGATTTAGCCGAAAACTCAGGTGTTAGAGGTTGTATGGTAATTAAACCGTATGGTTATGCAATTTGGGAGAAGATGCAAGCAGAGTTGGATCGTATGTTCAAAGAAACGGGTCACAGTAACGCTTATTTCCCTCTTTTTGTTCCCAAGAGTATGTTTGAGGCAGAAGAGAAAAATGCAGAGGGTTTTGCCAAAGAATGTGCTATTGTTACTCATTATCGCTTGAAAAATGACGAAACCCGTCCGGGAAAACTAATGGTTGATCCTAATGCTAAATTGGAAGAGGAATTGATTGTTCGTCCTACCAGTGAAGCCATCATTTGGTCGACTTATAAAAATTGGGTTCAGTCTTACAGAGATTTACCATTATTGATTAACCAATGGGCGAATGTAGTTCGTTGGGAGATGCGTACGCGTTTGTTTTTAAGAACCGCAGAGTTTTTGTGGCAAGAAGGGCATACTGCTCATGCTACCAAAGCAGAAGCTATCGAAGAATCTGAAAAAATGATGCAGGTTTATGCTGATTTCGTAGAGAATTTTATGGCTATACCGGTTATCAAAGGTTTAAAAACCGAATCGGAACGTTTTGCAGGAGCAGAGGAGACGTATTGTATAGAAGCTTTAATGCAGGACGGAAAAGCATTGCAAGCCGGAACATCTCACTTTTTAGGACAAAATTTTGCCAAGGCTTTTGATGTGAAGTTTGCCAGTAAAGAAGGTAAGTTGGAGCATGTTTGGGGTACTTCTTGGGGTGTTTCTACGCGATTAATGGGCGCTTTAGTAATGACACACTCGGATGATAATGGATTGGTTTTACCGCCGAACCTCGCACCGATTCAAGTTGTTATTGTGCCAATCTTCAAAACTGAGGAACAATTTGAAGCAATCAAAGCTTTGGTAAACGATTTGACAGCTTCGTTCAAGAAATTAAATGTGTCTGTTAAATTTGATACCCGTGATACCTTGTCGCCGGGCTTTAAGTTTAATGAATGGGAATTGAAAGGTGTGCCGGTTAGAATTGCTATCGGTCCGAAAGATTTGGAAAACGGTACTTTTGAAGTGGCCAGACGCGACAACTTAACCAAAGAGGTAATTCCGAGTGAAGGAGCTGCAACATACATCGCTGAATTATTAGCAAAAATCCAAAATGATTTATTCGGAAAAGCATTGTCTTACAGAAATGAACACATCACAGAGGTGAATTCTTTTGAAGAGTTTAAAGAGGTGTTGGAAAATAAAACCGGTTTCGTTTCAGCGCACTGGGATGGGACACCGGAAACAGAAGAAAAAATCAAAGATTTGACCAAAGCTACTATACGTTGTATTCCTTTAGACAGAAAACTGGAAGAAGGGACTTGTGTTTTTTCAGGAGGCAAATCTGTTGGTAGAGTGTTATTTGCAAAAGCGTACTAATAAAAATCAGAAAAAATATTGTTGCGCCCTTGCGGGATTAAAAAATAGTTGTATTTTTGCCACCGCAATTTTAAGCAAAGATGGCCCGTTCGTCTATCGGTTAGGACGCCAGGTTTTCATCCTGGTAAGAGGGGTTCGATTCCCCTACGGGCTACAATTTTATCTTAGGCTTAATGGCCCGTTCGTCTATCGGTTAGGACGCCAGGTTTTCATCCTGGTAAGAGGGGTTCGATTCCCCTACGGGCTACAAAATTAGTTGTAAATTAGTTTTATAAAACAATTGTTTAGTGTCTCAAACGAATGTTTTATTAGTTAAAACCAAAGTGATTATTTATTAATTGTGGGAGGTTTTTCTTTTTTAACTAATAGTTTATAAATTATTACAATTAAATTAAAAAGAAATGGCAAATCATAAGTCCGCTTTAAAAAGAATCAGAAGCAACGAAAAGAAAAGAGTGTTGAACAGATACCAACACAAAACCACTCGTAATGCTATCAAAGCATTAAGATTGGCGACTGATAAGTCTGAAGCTTCTGCAAAATTGTCTGTTGTGATTTCAATGATCGACAAATTAGCTAAAAAGAATATCATTCATGATAACAAAGCTTCTAACCTTAAATCTAAATTAACTAAGCATGTTGCAAAGATGTAATTAGATTTATAATATTATAAAAAAAGCACCCAATCGGGTGCTTTTTTTATTCCTTGTTATATGCTTTTTCTTTGAGTTCTTCAAT
>JBEBBH010000170.1:0-4991 GCA_041158485.1 Bacteroidota bacterium
GGTTGATACTCGAGTTTTAACCGGCAGTAACCTGAATACTACTATAGAAAGTACCCAGAAGGCTGCGCACATCTTAAAAAGCCAATTCCCGGAAGTGGAAAAAGTGGTGACTAAAATCGGAAGCGGCGAAGTACCAACCGACCCAATGCCGATGGAAGCCAGTGATATGATGGTTATTTTGAAAGACAAATCGGAATGGACTTCTGCCACAACCTTCGACGAACTAGCCGAAAAAATGGGGAAAGCTTTGCAAGATGTACCCGGAATTACCGCCGGTTTTCAATATCCGGTGCAAATGCGTTTTAATGAATTGATGACCGGTGCGCGCCAAGATGTGGTTTGTAAAATATTCGGCGAAAACCTCGACACTTTAGCGGTTTATGCTGAAAAATTAGGCAAAATTGTCAATACGGTTGAAGGTGCCGAAAATCTTTTTGTGGAACCGATAACCGGTATGCCGCAAGTGATTATTGAATACAATCGCCCTGTCATTGCGCAATACCATTTGTCTATCGCCGATATCAATCGCGTAGTGAATACCGCCTTTGCCGGACAAAGCACCGGATTGGTTTTTGAAGGCGAGAAACGATTTGAATTGGTTGTTCGCCTCGACAACGACAAACGCAAAGACTTGGAAGACGTAAAAAACTTACTGATTCCAACGCCAAACGGGACTCAAATTCCACTATCGCAATTGGCCGATGTGTCTATTAAAAACGGTCCGAATCAAATCCAACGCGAAGACGCCAAACGCCGAATTGTGGTCGGATTCAACGTGAACGGACGCGATGTGGAAAGCATCGTAAACGAATTGAAAACCAAAGTCGACCAACAAATAAAACTCCCGGCCGGCTATTACACCACTTATGGCGGTGCTTTTGAAAACCTCAACCAAGCGAAAGATCGTTTGATGATTGCGGTGCCGATTTCTTTATTGATGATTTTCATCTTGTTGTTCTTCGCCTTCAAATCGGTGAAACACGGCTTGCTGATTTATTCGGCTATTCCGCTTTCTGCTATTGGTGGTATATTCTTTTTGGCCTTGCGCGGTATGCCTTTCAGCATCAGTGCCGGCATTGGTTTTATTGCCTTATTCGGAGTTGCTGTACTAAATGGTATCGTGTTGGTATCTGAATTTAACCGACTCAAAGCGGAAGGTATGGACGACCTACATCGCATCGTTTTAATGGGAACCAAAGTGCGTTTGCGTCCGGTGTTGATGACGGCTTTCGTGGCGTCACTTGGTTTTTTACCAATGGCCATCAGTAATGGTTCTGGTGCCGAAGTACAACGACCGCTGGCTACTGTAGTAATTGGTGGTTTGATGATTGCCACTTTGCTGACCTTATTTGTTTTACCAATACTTTATGTCACTTTTGAAAAAGGATTTAAAATGAAACTTTCCTCTAAAACAACACTGCTGCTGTTATTGCTTTCGTTAGCCGTAATTCCGGCCAATGCCCAAACTAAAATAACGTTGGATGAAGCCATTAAAACGGCGCTCAGCAATAATCAATCCGTAAAAATTGACCGATTAAGAGCCGATTACCAACAAAAACTGATTCGTTCCGCTACTAATTTGCCGGCGACCAATCTCAATTCGGAAATCGGTCAATTCAACAGCAGTTTTACTGATACCCGCTTCGGTATTGCACAATCGTTTGATTTTCCAACCGTATACAATCGCCAAAAAAAGGTGCTGACTTCAGAATGGAAAACGGCTTCGGCTTTGGTAACTTTGAGAGAAGCGGCATTGAAAAAAGAAGTCGCCCAAACGTTTTATGCGATACTAACATTGTCTGAAAAAGAAAAATTGTTACAAAAAAGCGATACGTTACTGACCGAATTCCTGCGCAAAGCATCGTTACGCCTGCAAAAAGGAGAAAGCAATCTTTTGGAGAAAACCACTGCCGAAACGCAATTAGGACAATTGAAACTGCAGTTGTTACAGTTGCAACAAGACAAAGCACTTTGGAGCAGTAAATTGCAATTGCTGTTAAATTCGGAACAAACCGTCATGCCGACGGCCGGTTCGCCCAAAATAGAATTCAAAGGCGATGAAACATCGGGTGTAGAACAGCACCCGTTATTGCAAAGTTTGGAGCAACAAAAAGCCACGGCTGCCGCACAAACTCAGCTCGAAAAAGCACGAAAATTGCCGATACTGACTTTGGGCTACAACAATATGTCGATTACCGGTACCGGCGCCGATAATGTGCTGTACGACAAATCGACCCGTTTCCACTCGGCGCAAATTGGCTTAGGCATACCATTGTTAGGCGGTTCTCAAAGTGCTAAAGTCAAAGCCGCCAAAGTACAAGAACAAATGGCTACCGAAGAATACCAAAGAGAGAAAAGTAATTTAGAGCGTCAACGCATTCAAACGGAATTGATGGTTAAAAACAATGCCGAAAAGCTGGCTTATTTCGAGAAAACCGGTTTACCGAATGCGAACCTAATTTCGGAAACAGCTAACCGTCAGTTTTTGGGTGGCGATATCAATTACTTGGATTGGGTCATGTTGGTCAACCAAGCCTTAACCATCCATAACAGTTACATCGACACGGTAAACCTATACAACGAAAGTGTCATCGAATGGAATTACCTTACTTCAAAAAAATAATCATGAAAACAAGAATCATATTAGCAGCATTGGCCATCATTAGTTTGAGCTGCAACTCTAATAAAACCGAATCGGAAACTGCCGCTGGCACCGTATCCGAAAAAATAGTTACCCTTACCGACAAGCAATATCAAAATGCAGGTTTGGTAATAGAACCGGCCAAGGAAAGAACGGTTTCTGCTACTGTCAATTTGAATGGCGTTATTGATGTTCCGCCACAAAACTTAGTCTCTGTAAGTATGCCGTTGGGCGGTTATTTAAAAAGCACCAAACTCCTTCCGGGTATGCATGTTCGTAAAAATGAAGTGATTGCCGTGATGGAAGACCAACAGTACATACAGTTGCAACAAGAATACTTGACTACGCAATCTAAACTGTATTTCGCCGAAAAAGAATACGAACGCCAACGCGATTTGAATCAGAACAAAGCCAGCAGCGACAAAGTGTATCAAATGGCCGATGCCGAATACAAAAACTTACGCATCACACTCAATGCCTTAGCCGAAAAACTCCGATTAATTCACATCAATCCGAGAACACTTTCAGAGAAAACTATTTCTAAAAGCGTGAACATCCTCTCGCCTATTGACGGTTTTGTTTCTAAGGTGAATGTGAACATCGGTAAGTATGTCAATCCGGCCGATATTTTGTTCGAACTCATCAATCCGGATGACATTCATTTGAACCTAAAAGTGTTTGAAAAAGACATTAACGGACTGTTTATCGGACAAAAAGTGATCGCTTACACCAACAGTCAACCCGACAAAAAACACGAATGCGAAATCATTCTCATCAGTAAAGACATCGCAACCGACGAGCACAGCACCGAGGTACACTGTCATTTCTCTAAATACGATAAAACGCTTTTACCGGGTATGTATATGAATGCCGTGGTTGAGCTGAAAAGAAATGCCGTTCCAACATTACCGGAAGATGCCATAGTAACCTTTGAAGGCAAAGAATACGTTTTTGTAAAAGTGAACGAACGCCAATTTGAAATGACCGCAGTCAAAACCGGAAACAGCGAAAACGGCTTCACAGAAATCGTAAATCCCGAAGTTGTAAAGGATAAAAAAATAGCCGTGAAAGGCGCTTACACTTTGCTGATGCAATTAAAAAACAAATCAGAAGAGTAATTTTTGCTACTTCACCATTAAAAAAAGCACTTCAATCGAGGTGCTTTTTTTTATCTTTACCAAAAACAAAGGCATGTCAAAACTTCCGCATATCGGCACCAGTATTTTTACCGTAATGTCGCAAATGGCTACCGAACATCAAGCCATCAACTTGTCGCAAGGCTTCCCAAATTTTCCGGTAGACGAACGATTGACAGCGATAGTAACCAAATTGGCCACGACCAATGTACACCAATACACGCCCATGAGCGGATTGCCTTCGTTGTTGGACAAAATTGCTATCTTAACCCAACAATCTTATGGCAGAACGGTTACTCCTAAAGAAGAAATCCTGATTACTGCCGGTGCCACCGAAGGGATTTTTGCCACCATTCAAGCCTTGGTCAAAGCGCAGGAGGAAGTGGTTATTTTGGATCCGAGCTACGATTGCTACGAAGCACCGATTTTGTTGAGTAATGCCAAACCCGTTCGCGTAGCCCTGAACATCGATTTTACGCCGAATTGGGAAACTATAGCGGCAGCCGTAAACGAGAATACCCGACTCATCATCATTAATAATCCGCACAATCCTACGGGAAAAATGTGGACTGAATACGATTTTGAACAGCTGGAAAAACTGGTAGATGCCTATCCTAATCTTTTGGTTTTGTCTGATGAAGTGTACGAATACATCACCTTTGAACAACCGCATATTTCAGTCCATCACCGTCCCAAATTGTGGCAGCGCAGCATTTCGATTTCCTCTTTCGGGAAGTCGTTTCATATTACCGGTTGGAAAATTGGTTACGTGATTGCACCGGAGTATTTGATGCGGGAGATTAAAAAAGTACACCAGTTTTTGGTGTTCAGCGTGAGTAGCATTGCCCAACATGCCTTAAATGAATACATAGAGGTCGTCGACGTAAAAGCTTTAGGACAATTTTACCAACAAAAAAGAGATTTTTTTCAAAGCTTGATGAAAGACACCAAACTCCAATTATTGCCATGCGAAGGCACTTACTTTCAAGTGGCTTCGTATGCGGCAATTAGTGAGGAAAACGACATCGATTTTACGAAAAGATTGGTGACCGAATTTGGCGTGGCTACCATACCGATTTCTATTTTCTATGCCAATGGAGATGACCATCAATGCATTCGCTTTTGCTATGCCAAAGACGATGAAACTTTAATGAGCGCAGCCGAAAGACTTCGCCGTTTGTAATTAAAACAATATATTTACTCAAAATAAAAAA
>JBEBBH010000171.1:0-2678 GCA_041158485.1 Bacteroidota bacterium
CTTAACCGAAGACATCAAAAACGATAAAATCATTCAAATTTTGGCTTATGCCTTCATGTTTGAACAAGAAACCAAGGGCCAAGAAATGGAAGCCGGTATCATTTCCTTCAAAAACCTGAACGCAGGATTTTTACCATTTACTTTCAAACCGGAAAAAGAGGCGAATACTGTTATCAATGCTGACGTAATGGAAGCCTATTTGGAAGAAATTGTGGTTTTACTGCAAACGATTTTCAATCAGGAAATCCCGTTTGAAGAGAAAGTGAATTAACTTTTAATAGCAAATGTCTAGGGGAATTTAGACTTTCTTTAAAAAGTCCAATAATACTTTCAGCAAATCCTTTTCGTTTTCAATATGGCTCATATGGCCGTCGGGAAAAGTAGTGAGTTCGACTTTTGTGCCTTCAATTTGATCGATATTGTCTTCATATAAAAGTACACCATCCTTTTTACCCAAAACCAACTGCATCGGATAAGGGGCAAAATGCAATATCACTTCCCGGTCTTTACGGATTTTCATACCTTCTAAAGCCGCTACTATACCTTGCAATGGTGTTTTCAAGGCTTGTTCTTTTACCTTTTCGATGGTGTCTGCCAAACGTTCGCGGTTTTCTTCTGCAAATAAATTGGCTATCGACATGCGGACAAAAGCCGTGTAATTTTGCTTTACCGCGGCAATCGCCCGATCTCGGTTTGCTTTTCGCTCATCGCTGTCGGCTCTGGATGTCGAATTCAACAGAAACAAGCCTTTCATATAATCGGGATACAATTCGGCGAAAGCCAAAGCCACATAACCGCCCATAGAATGGCCAACCAAAACCACTTTTCGAATTTTTAAAAACAACAGTAATGCATACAACATATCCGCTTGGTCTTCCATGGCGTGGACATAACCCAAACATTCGGTATCGCCATGACCTAATAAATCAACGGTAATCACGCGGTGCTTTTTGGCCAATTCGGGTACAAAGGCATTCCACATCGTTTGATTTTCTAAAAACCCGTGCAATAACACTACCGCCGTACCTTTACCTTGGTCGGTGAAAGAGATTTTGGTGTTTTTGTAGATGAGTTGTTTCAAGTTTTGGGTTTCGGGTTTCGAGTTCAAAAATAAGGTTTAGCGAGAAATACTCGTAAGATTGTTGCTGTTTTTTTAACCACTACAACTGTCATTCCGAGTGAAAGGAGGAATCTCATAATGTGATTCCTCCGTTGTCGGAATGACAAAAGGATACAAGAAAAAAAACGACCCGCAACTGCGAGCCGTCTTTTCCCTTATCTCTTTTCCCTTTTCCCTTCTTAAGAATTCATCAAACTCTCAATTTCTTCCACTGTAATCGGGATATTTCTCATTAAGTTGAATGGTTCACCTTTTTCCTGAATTACCACATCATCTTCCAAACGAATGCCGAAACCTTCCGCCGGTATATAGATTCCGGGCTCTACAGTGAACACCATATTGGCTTTCATCGGTTCGTATAACAAACCGTAATCGTGCGTATCCAAGCCCATGTGGTGCGAAGTGCCGTGCATGAAGTATTTTTTATACGCCGGCCAATCGGGATTTTCGTTTTGCACATCGGCTTTGTCGATTAAGCCTAAGCCTAACAATTCGGAAGTCATGATTTTACCGACTTCTACATGGTATTGTTTCCAATAATTGCCGGGAACCAACATTTTCGTGGCTTCGTCTTTCACGCGTAAAACCGCATTGTAAACCGCTTTTTGTCGGTCGGTGAATTTCCCCGAAACCGGAATGGTTCGCGTCATGTCACTGGAATAATTCGCATATTCGGCACCAACATCTAACAGCAATAAATCACCGGCCTTGCATTGTTGGTTGTTTTCAATGTAATGCAACACATTGGCATTGTTTCCGGAAGCGATAATAGGTGTGTACGCAAATCCCTTAGAGCGATTTCTCAAGAATTCGTGAGCAAATTCAGCTTCCACTTCGTATTCCATCACATTCGGTTTGACAAAATTCAAAACCCTGCGAAATCCTTTTTCGGTGATGTCACAAGCTTTCTGAATCAAATCCAATTCTTCGCTTTCTTTCACGGAACGCAAACGTTGCAAAATCGGATTCGACTTCTCTACTTTGTGCGCCGGATAGTTTTCTTTCCACCATTTCACAAAACGCGCTTCACGGGTTTCGGTTTCAATAGCGGCACGATAATGCTCATTGGTATTGATATACATCGTTTCGGCATACGCCATTACTTCTTTCAAAGTTTTGTGGAAATCCTGTAACCAAATCACAGTTTTAATTCCCGAAACTTCGAACGCTCTGTCCTTGGTTAACTTCTCGCCTTCCCAAACGGCGATGTGCTCGTTGGTTTCGCGCAAAAACAACACTTCTTTCAAGTGCTCAAACGGCGCATCTGGAAAAAGCAACAAAATGCTCTCTTCTTGGTCAACGCCCGACAAGTAAAAAATATCTCGGTGTTGCGCAAAAGGCAAAGTACTGTCGGCCGAAACCGGATAAATATCGTTGGAATTGAAAACCGCAACGCTGTTCGGTTTCATTTGTGCGGTGAATTTGGCTCTGTTTTTCACAAACAAATCGCGGTCTATTGGATGGTATTTCATAATCTGATTTGAAAATTAATTGATTTGAAAATTTGAAAATTGATTTTCATCAAAATTACACAATAGTCAAAAGCGATTAGTAGCCA
>JBEBBH010000172.1:0-5062 GCA_041158485.1 Bacteroidota bacterium
CTATCCATCATTCATAATTTACCATTTACCATTCATAATTAATCATTTACCATTCATAATTAATCATTTACCATTCACCATTAATATAAAATTATGCCCAAAATACTAATCATCGAAGACGAAGCTGCTATCCGTAGGGTATTGACCAAAATACTTACCGAGGAAAGCGACACGTACACCGTTGAAGAGGCCGAAGACGGCAAACAAGGCTTTGAAAAAATCAAAAGCGAAGACTACGATTTGGTGTTGTGCGACATCAAAATGCCCAAAATGAGCGGAGAGGAATTGCTCGAAGCCGTAAAAAAAATCAAGCCAGAAATCCCGATGGTAATGATTTCCGGCCACGGCGATTTAGAAACCGCAGTCAACACCATGCGTTTAGGCGCTTTCGATTACATCTCGAAACCGCCAGATTTGAATCGCTTACTCAACACCGTTCGCAATGCGCTCGACAAAAAGCAATTGGTGGTAGAAAATAAAATCCTCAAGAAAAAAGTTTCCAAAAACTACGAAATCATCGGCGAAAGCGAACCCATCAATCAAATCAAACAAATGATTGAAAAAGTCGCCCAAACCGACGCTCGTGTTCTAATCACCGGACCTAACGGAACCGGAAAAGAATTGGTTGCGCATCAATTACACGAAAAAAGCGAACGCGCCACAGCTCCTATGATTGAGGTGAACTGCGCTGCTATTCCTTCTGAATTAATTGAAAGCGAATTGTTCGGTCACGTGAAAGGCGCCTTTACGTCTGCCGTAAAAGACCGCGCCGGAAAATTCGAAGCAGCCGATGGCGGAACGATTTTCTTGGATGAAATAGGCGATATGAGTTTATCAGCCCAAGCCAAAGTGTTAAGAGCTTTGCAAGAAAGTCTAATCCAAAGAGTAGGCGCCGACAAAGACATCAAAATCAACGTGCGCGTTATTGCAGCTACCAATAAAGATTTGAAAAAAGAAATCGCCGAAGGTCGTTTCCGCGAGGATTTGTACCATCGTTTGGCGGTTATCTTAATCAAAGTACCGGCCTTAAACGACCGTCGCGACGACATTCCGTTACTCATCGAACACTTTGCTGTAAAAATTGCCGAAGAGCAAGGCAATGCGCCTAAAGTATTCTCCAAAGACGCCATCAAATTGTTGCAAGAATACGATTGGACCGGCAACATCCGCGAGCTACGAAATGTAGTCGAAAGATTAATTATCCTTGGCGGCAACGAAATTTCCGAAACTGATGTGACCTTGTTTGCCAGTAAATAAAGAGATAAGGGAATAGGGATAAGGCAAAAGTCTATTCCCTAATCCCTTTTAACTTATCCCTTATACAATGAACCTAAAAAAAATAAACCCCAACCTCCAAAAAGCACTCATCGAAAACGGTTTGACCGAAGCTAATGAGATACAGCAGGAAACTTTTTCTACCATTAAGAGTGGTGCCGATGCGGTGATTCAATCGCCTGCGAGAACCGGGAAAACAACGACTATTGTGCTGAATGTGATTCAGCGTTTGGAAAAATCGGTGGGCGAAAGTACCCGAGCCTTGATATTGGTGGAAACGAAAGAGCGCGTGCAAGAGATGGAAGAATTGTTCTTAAAACTCGGCACTTACCATGATTTGAGTATTTACGGTGTGCACGACAAAGGCGACATCGATTACGACAAAAATATAGTATCAATGGGCTTAGACATTTTAATCGGAACGCCTAATAAAATCAACGCCATGTTTTCTTCTGCCGGCTTCAATAGTAATACCATCAAGATGTTTGTGGTTGACGATGCCGATATTTTGTTCCGAAACCGTTTGGATGCCGTTGTGCTTCGTTTGTCGCAAAGCATCGAGAAAACCCAACGCTTGTTCTTCTGTTCACAAATCACTGAAAGGGTAGAAGTGTTAGCTGATAAAGTCATGATAGAGCCGACTTTCTTCGAAATGGAGGAAGAAGACTAATTCACAATTCACAATTTACAATTCAAATAATGGGATTAATTAAAATATTTTCAGGGAGCGAAATTTTGGCTTTACAATTAAAAGATAAGTTGGAAAGCATCGACCTTAATGTGGTCATCAAAGACAACATCCAATCGGCTCGATTGGGTGGTTTTGGTTCAGCTGATTTGGCAGTAGAGCTGTTCATTCAGGAAACCGACTTCCACAAAGCCAATCCGGTGATTGAGGCGTTTCGGATGAGTATCTAATTATTTAATAACTTTCAATCGCCAAACCAACAGCGACACCAATACCCCAAATATTCCGATAATTGCAAAGGAGTGTTTCAAGCTCGTCAATTCGGCTATGTAACCAATTAGTGGCGGTCCCATTAAAAAGCCTAGGAAACTGATACTGGTAACTATGGTCAGTGCGATTCCGGTTGGAACAGTTTTACTGTTACCGGCTACGTTAAAGATAATTGGCACCACATTGGAAACCCCAAATCCAACCAACATAAAAGCTATCGTACACGGAATGATATAAGGCAACAATACGGCGGTATACAAACCACTTGAAATGACTAAGCCGCTAATTATTAGGACTTTCCTCGCGCCATATCTGGCGACTAAAAAATCGCTTAAAAATCGCCCCGAAGCCATACTGATCATAAAAGTAGTATAACCCAAAACAACCAACGCACCCGGCGCTTTAATGATTTCTTTAAAATACACGCCGCTCCAATCAAACATAATGCCCTCGCTGGCCATACCGCAAAAACAAATCACACCTAACAAGAGTAAATTTTTATCGGGATTTTTCCAAAACGAATAGGTGGATTTTTCAGTTTCTTGTTTTGTTTTGGCTTTAATGATGAATTTTTGGTTGGTTGCAATAATCACCAAAACAAAGGCAAAGGCAACAACAAAATGTTGGAATACACTCAACTCCAAAGCCAGCATCAACAAACCGGTGAGTGCACCGCAAAACCCGGCCAAACTCCACGAGCCATGAAAGGAACCAATAATAGGTTTGTCGAACAGTTGTTGGGTATAAACACCTTGTGTATTTACCGCGATATTACAGAAATTGCCAAACAGTCCGAATAGAAACAAACCTACAGCCAACTGCCATTTTTCCGTCGCCAAACCAATTAAGGGTAAGCAAGCCGCGTACAAAATCAATCCCAAAAGTGTAATTGTCCGGCTGCCAAAGCGCGTAACTACTTTACCCGAGAAAGGCATGGCAAATAATTGTCCGATGGGCATGGCAAAAAGTAAAGTGCCCAAAGCGGCCTCGCTCAATTGTAGCGCCGATTTGATATCCGGAATCCGACTCGCCCAAGTAGCAAAGCAAAATCCCATTCCGAAAAAGAAGAGTGAAGTGGCCAAACGCACGCGGTTCAAATAGGATTTTCTCGCTTTTCGGAATCCTTTTTTGATTTTGGCTTTGGGTAAAATTTTGCTCAAAAAGCTATAATCAAATAACGGCATACTTAAAAACTACGGTTATACTGGGCAAAAGTAAAACATTACAATCGGTTAGTCTGCAATGCAAACCAATTACAACGTTATTGTTATTAAAATTTAGGTTTCAACCGACAGAAATGAATCATTCATTTTCAAATTTTCAAATAGTTACATTTTCAAATTACCTAATTAAACTATCTTTGCCGCTTCAAATTTCTAAGAAGTCAAAAAAATCCAACAATCTAAATGATTACAGTTAACGACATAGCCGTCGAGTTTGGCGGTACAACTCTTTTTAGCGAAGTAACTTTCGCCATCAACGAAACCGATAAAATTGCCTTGATGGGAAAAAACGGAGCGGGTAAATCAACCTTACTTAAAATCGTTGCCGGACAAAACAAACCTACTCGAGGAAATATTTCAGCACCTAAAGAAGCCGTCATCGCTTATTTACCACAACATTTGTTAATGGACGACAATTGTACGGTAATGGAAGAAGCGTCGAAAGCCTTTGCCGAAGTGTTTAAAATGAAAGCTGAAATCGATGACATCAACGAGCAGTTAACCATTCGCACCGATTACGAAAGCGATGAATATATGAAGTTGATTGAGCGCGTATCGGAGTTGAGTGAGAAATATTATTCCATTGAAGAAGTCAATTACGAAGCCGAAGTAGAGAAGGTGTTGAAGGGTTTGGGGTTTGAAAGAGACGATTTTCAACGTCCGACCTCCGAGTTTTCCGGTGGTTGGCGAATGCGCATCGAGTTGGCTAAGATTTTATTAAAGCAACCCGATTTAATTTTGTTGGATGAGCCGACGAATCACTTGGACATGGACAGTATTCAGTGGTTGGAAGATTTCTTAATCAATCAGGCCAAAGCGGTAATGGTGATTTCCCACGACCGTGCGTTTGTAGATAATATCACCAATCGTACCATAGAAGTCACGATGGGTCGCATTTACGATTACAAAGCCAAGTATTCTCATTATTTGGAATTGCGCAAAGACCGTCGCATTCACCAACAAAAAGCTTACGAAGAGCAACAAAAATTCATAGCCGAAAACCAAGCTTTTATCGAGCGTTTCCGTGGTACTTTTTCGAAAACCGAGCAAGTCCAATCGCGTGTTCGTATGTTGGAAAAATTGGTATAGGTAGAGGTAGACGAAATAGATAATTCTGCGTTGAAGTTGAAATTTCCGCCTTCGGTGCGTTCCGGGCAGTATCCGGTTATTGTGCGCGATTTGGAGAAATCGTATGGCGATAAAGTCATATTTAAAGATGCCAATATGGTCATCGAGCGTGGTCAGAAAGTAGCTTTTGTCGGTAAAAACGGGGAAGGAAAATCGACCATGATCAAGGCGATTATGAAAGAAATCGAAATCAACGGCGGTTCGGTGGAAATAGGACACAATTGTCAAATTGGGTATTTTGCCCAAAACCAAGCTGCCTTATTAGACGAAAATGCTACGATTTTTGAAACCATCGATGCGATTGCCGTGGGTGATATACGTACGCAAATCAAAAACCTCTTAGGCGCTTTTATGTTTCAAGGCGATGACATTCAGAAGAAAGTTAAAGTGCTTTCCGGTGGTGAAAAAACGCGTTTGGCAATGATCAAATTGTTGTTGGAACCGGTTAATTTGTTGATTCTCGATGAGCCTTCGAATC
>JBEBBH010000173.1:0-6902 GCA_041158485.1 Bacteroidota bacterium
CGAAACATGCCATTGGAAGGTGATTCCAACTTTGAAGGTTTGAAAAAAGCCTATGCGAACGGCATTGAATTGCGCGGGAAAACCTTGGGAATTATTGGTTTTGGCCGCATTGGTCAAGCCGTAGCTAAAATGGCTTTAGGTTTAGGGATGAAAGTGATTGCCGCAGATAAATTTGTGGACAAAGCCGAAGTGAAAGTCGATTTTTACAATGGTCAGTTTATCAACGTTGAATTTGAAACCGAACCTTTAGAAGAAGTATTCAAACATGCCGATTTTATTACGCTTCACGTTCCGGCTCAGGAAGGTTACGTGATTGGAAAAGAAGCATTAGCGATGATGAAAGACGGTGTTGGCATCGTAAATTGCGCCCGTGGCGGTGTGATTGATGAAGTGGCTTTGGTAGAAGCTTTAGACAGCGAAAAAGTATTGTTTGCCGGCTTGGATGTGTTTGAAAAAGAACCTACGCCGGAAATTCAGATATTGATGCATCCGAAAATTTCGTTGACGCCGCATATTGGCGCCGCAACTTTGGAAGCGCAGGACCGAATTGGTACCGAATTGGCAGAACAGATTATCAGTCTGCTACAATCGGAAAAAGCATAAAAAAAATAAAGCCATACTGAAAAGTGTGGCTTTTTATTTTAACATCTTTAAAACAATTAGTATCGATGAATATGCTTAACTTTATATCAAATTGAGTGTATGAAAACTTTAGTTGCTGTTATCGGTTTGCTTTTGATTATCATTGGTTGTAATAGCACCAAAACAGTTGCTGATACTCCCGGAAATCCATTGGCCAAAGTATCGGACACGGTTAAAATTGCCAACGACAGTTTAGAGTACGAAGTGATTATTATTGATCCGGGATTCAGTTCTTGGTTGGCCGGAAGAGCGCGACCGAGAGGTTATTATTCTGAAAGTTTTTTGGAAATTAAAAACCAAATGTATGTCGCCGAATGGAACCTTCGAGCTTCACAACCGTTGCGGTATGATCCAAATTTATACATGATGACTATTGATTATCGGCCTACTATACATTATGGTTATGAAGTTAATTATTTGATTTACAATTACTTTATTTATTTTCAAAATCGATACAATCAACGACTTGGCGGATTTGTTCCCGTTCAATAAACTGTTATCTTTACCAAAAATTACCTTATGGCAAGTTTTAAAGAACGCTGGAACATCAAATCGAATTGGCAGGTATTTGTAATCATCGTAGTGTTTGCCTTGACCGGATCTTCAGCGGCTTATCTTTCGAAACCGTTTTTACAGTGGTTCGGTATCGTTAAAGGTGAAGTTTCCAATTGGATTTATTATCCGCTTTACATAGTGCTCATCTTCCCTATTTACCAAGTTTTATTGGTTGGTTACGGATTTATTTTCGGGCAATTTACTTTCTTTTGGGCGTTTGAAAAGAAAATGCTTAAAAGTATGGGCTTAGGCTTTTTGTTTCCGGACAAAAAAAATCCCGAGTAAAACTACCCGGGACTTTTACCCAAAAAATACTTAATTTAACTAAAAATCTATTTCTCCTTTATTAAGTTGAAGAAATCATTACGGTTATCTTTATCATTAAAAATACCACCATACTGTATGGTTGAAGTGTAGCTGCTTTCATCTTCGATGCCACGGCTGGAAACGCACAAATGCTTCGCTTCCATCACAACAATTACACTATCGGTATCTAGAACGGTTTTTAATTCGTTAAAAATTTGCATAATTAAACGCTCTTGTACTTGCGGACGACGAGCGTAATAATCTACGATGCGATTCAATTTCGACAAACCGATTACTTTTCCGCTGGAAACGTAACCAATGTGAGCTTTACCAATAATAGGTAAAAAGTGGTGTTCGCAAGTTGAATTGAAACTGATATCGGCTTCCACCAACATTTTGTCGTATTGATAAGAATTGTCGAAAACAGATATCTTTGGTTTATTCGCCGGATTCAAACCCGAGAAAATTTCGTCGATAAACATTTTGGCTACGCGATGCGGCGTTCCTCTTAAACTGTCATCGGTCATATCTAATCCCATTTCCTGCATAATTTGGTGGAAATGGTGTTCAATTACTTTTTTCTTTTCAGCGTCTGATTTTTCGAAAGCATCAGGTCTAAGCGGTGTGTCTGCAGAAGTCATTTGATGATTGTCGCCTATCAGTTCAAATAATTCTTTTTCAATGGTAGTGTTCATAAGAATTAATATTTTGTTCAACAAAAGTACGAAATGATTAAACAGAAAAAAGTAATTAACATAACTTTATTACTTATTCAACGATAAAAAAAATTGATTCAAAGTTTAAAAAGCAAAATACTTTGTTACTTTGTGAAAAATTCAATTGATGATTACGGCCAAAAACATACACAAATACTACGACAACTTACAAGTGCTGAAAGGTGTAGATTTACACATCAAGAAAGGAGAAATTGTATCGATAGTTGGCGCTTCCGGTGCCGGTAAAACAACCCTGTTGCAAATCTTAGGCACCTTAGATAAGGTCTCTAAAATAGACAATCCTTCACTTGAAATAAACAATGAAAACGTTCTGAAAATGAACGACAAAGAACTTTCTAAATTTAGAAATCATCACTTGGGTTTTATTTTTCAATTCCACCAATTGTTACCCGAATTTACGGCACTGGAAAACGTTTGTATTCCGGCCTACATAGCCGGTAAAGACAAAACCGCTACTGAAGCCGAAGCTAAAAAATTATTAGCCTATTTAGGGTTAGCCGAAAGAAGTCATCACAAGCCAAACGAACTCTCCGGCGGTGAGCAACAACGTGTGGCTGTGGCGCGCGCCTTGATCAACAAACCCGCGGTGATTTTCGCCGATGAACCATCCGGAAATTTAGATACAGCGTCTGCTGAAAACTTACACCAATTGTTTTTCAAGTTGCGCGATGAGTTTGGGCAAACCTTTGTCATTGTGACGCACAATGAAGATTTAGCCAATATGGCCGATCGTAAACTAGTCATGAAAGACGGCTTAATTATTTGATGCTATGGTGCTTATCCTGCTGAGTTGGTTGTATATTTTTGTCACTGCTACAAGTTTAGGAATAGGCTTTTCAAAACTATTGGGAATTTCATTGCGGAATATCACTATTACGAGTGTATTAGGACTGTTTGCGGTGACAATACTGGCCAGTCTTTGGGCTATATTCGGACCAATCAACTTAGGATTTTCGGTCTTTTTAACCACAATCTCTTTAATCTTAGGTTATTATTTTAGAGCTGATTGGCAATTGCTATGGAAAACAAGCGTAGATTCTTTATCAACTTTTTCACTTCCATCTAAACTACTCTTTATTCTGAGCAGTCTTTTAATTTTGGCGCAATCTGCCACATCACCATTTATAGTTGACAATGAAACCTATTACATCCAAACCATAAAATGGCTCAACGAATATGGTTTTGTTCCGGGTTTGGCGAATTTGCATTTATTTTTTGGACAAACCAGCGGTTGGCATATTGCCCAAAGCGCCTATTCGCTGTCTTTTTTATACAATAACTTCAACGACTTGAATGGCTTTTTGCTATTACTATTTAACTTTTGGGCTTTTGATAGACTTCACTCCTATTCGGTTAGCCAAAACAAAATCGATTTGGCTTTTGGATTGTTGCCTTTGAGCTATGTTTTTTTATTCCAATTTGTGAACGCTCCGTCACCTGATTTAGCGGTTTATGCACTGGCCTTCTTGGCGTTTTTCATTTACACTTCGGAAGAAAATGCCACAGAAAAACTAAAACTACTGAGTGTCTTTTTACTGTTTGCGGTCTACATTAAAATTACAGCCGTAGTACTTTTGCTTTTGCCGATTATGGTTTGGGTTAAACATTGTAAACAAATCAACAACCAACTCATGGCTATCCGATTGCTTGGTGGATTGGTACTGTTTCTGTTTGTGATTAAAAACAGTATACTCACGGGTTATCCTTTGTATCCGCTGACATTCTTACCTTTTTCCAGTGCAGATTACACAGTACCGAAAGACATCCTATCCTATTTTTTCAGTATCGATATGATGCATTCGTTTTATTTGCCGTTTGGTACTTTCGAACAGGCTTCATTGCCGGACATTTTGAAGCACTACTTTTGGCTGAATGGAATGAATAGTCTTATTGGAATTACAACAATAGTATTACTGATTATAACACCATTCTTACTCAAAAAATATTATCCAAAAGAAAGTTTAAAACCTATTTATTGGGTATTTATTGTGCTGTTAGTTTTGCTGATTTTGAGTTCGCCTCAATACCGATTTTACGTGTATTTCACGATTTTCTTCGGATTGTTTGTACTTGCTGTACTGTTGTCTAAAGAAAAAATAATTTTGTCAGTGCTGGGATTAAGTAGCATTGGCTGTGCTGTTTTGGTTTGGGTTCCGATATCGTTCGGCAGCTTGACCAACAATACCATGCTAAAGCAAAACAACACCTTTGAAGCGGAAAATCTACTCTATCCGAAACCAAACAGTAAAAATAATATTGCATACACTACCGAAACCAAAGGCAATCTAAACTACAACTCACCGCAAAACACCGAACTGTTCTGGATTACCGGAAATGGAGCTTTACCAACTGTCAGTAAAGCACAATTGGATTATTTTGAAACCTATTTTCACGTGATTCCGCAAAAGCGTGGTCAAACCTTAAGCGAAGGCTTCAAAGCCCAAAAAGTTAAACGACATGACTAAATCAGAACTCAAAGATTTTTTGGACGAGAAAGTCGCGCTTTACAACAATCCAAAATTCATTGAAAGCGATCCGATTCAGATTCCGCATCAATTCACCCAAAAAGAAGATATCGAAATTGCTGCCTTTCTTACCGCTACCATCGCTTGGGGCAATCGCAAAATGATCATCAACAATGCCAAACGCATGATGGATTTGATGGGTAATTCGCCATACGATTTTGTACTGCATCATGAAACCCATCATTTGGACAATCTGGAATCATTTGTGCACCGAACCTTTAATGGCATCGATTTTAAAACTTTTGTCATCGCTTTGCAACAACTGTATCAACAGTATGGCGGTTTGGAATATTTTTTCACCCAACACCAAGAAAAAGATTCCATGCAAAATGCCATTGCGGCTTTTAAAAAACAATTCTTTACTATACCACATTTGACTCGAAGCACAAAACACGTCTCCGATCCAACACAAGGTTCTGCTGCCAAACGCATCAATATGTATTTGCGTTGGATGGTTCGAAAAGACAACAATGGCGTTGATTTTGGTTTGTGGCAAAACATTCCGACTTCCGTTTTATCTTGTCCGCTCGATGTCCATTCCGGAAATGTGGCTCGGAAATTAGGTTTGCTTACCCGCAAACAAAACGACGGCAAGGCTTTAGCTGAATTAGATACTTCGTTGCGCCAATTAGATCCAAACGATCCGGTGAAATATGATTTTGCTTTATTTGGCTTGGGCGTTTTCGAAGGCTTTTAAGGTTTATTTTCAATTCCGTACCTTTGCCCGAAATTCACTAAGCCATGAGCACTTTTGAGCAATTCAATCTTCCGAAATCATTACAAAAAGCCGTTGACGAATTAGGGTTAACCACACCAACACCTATTCAGGAACGTGCCTTTCCTGTAATTATGTCGGGACGCGATGTGATGGGAATTGCCCAAACCGGTACCGGAAAAACTTTTGCGTACCTGTTACCTATATTAAAACAATGGAAATTTGCCGCTACTGATACTCCGCGAGTGGTAATCATAGTGCCAACCCGTGAATTGGTTGTACAAGTAGCCGCCGAAGTAGAAAAACTCAGCCAATACATGTCGGTTCGCACCTTGGGCGTTTATGGCGGTGTGAACATCAACACCCAAAAAACCGCGGTTTATCAAGGAATTGACATATTAGTCGGCACTCCGGGAAGAATCATGGATTTGGCTTTAGACAATGTAGTTCGCTTTGACAATTTGCAGAAATTAGTCATCGATGAGTTTGATGAGATTTTGAATTTAGGTTTTCGTTTTCAAGTCACTTCCATCCTAACCATGCTCAAAGGCAAACGCCAAAACATCTTATTCTCGGCCACGATGACCGATGACGTAGATGAAATGTTGGAAGAATATTTCGATTTTCCGGAAGAAGTTTCCTTGGCACCGAGCGGAACACCTTTGGAAAAAATAGAACAATTAGGATACAAAGTGCCTAATTTCCTGACTAAAGTCAATTTTATAGCCGATTTGCTTCAAGACGAAGCTTTTGAACGCGTTTTACTGTTTGTGAACAATAAAAAGACGGCCGATTTGTTAGCCGATAAATTGGAAGAAATTTACCCTGAGCAATTTGGGATTATTCACTCTAATAAATCGCAGAATTATCGTTTGCAAACGATGGCCAATTTCAGAGCCGGAGAAATCAGAGGTATAGTTACCACCGATGTAATGGCGCGTGGTTTGGATATTTCGGATATTACACATGTCATAAACGTAGAATTTCCCGAAATCCCGGAGCAATACATTCACCGTATCGGTAGAACCGGTCGTGCAGACAAATCGGGTATCGCCATCAGTTTGATTAGTCCTAGAGAAGAAGAAGTCATGATTGAAGCCGAAATGTTGATGGAAAAAGAAATCGAATTCCTCGACTTACCGGAAACTGTAGTTATCGCCGAACGCTTATTGGAGTTTGAAAAAGACAAGAAAAAGAAAATGAAATTCTTGTTGAAGAAACCCAAATTAGAAGGCGGCGCTTCGTTTCATGAAAAGAAGGAGAAGAACAAAAAAGTGAACTTAGGCGGACCATCGAAAACCAAAAAGAAAACAAGTTCGTCGGTGAATCGGAACATCTTAAAAAACCGAGCAGCCAAACGTAAAAAGAAATAAAAGTACCGCTAAAATTGTCTTAAACACTTAGGTAAAATCATAAAAAGTG
>JBEBBH010000174.1:0-6953 GCA_041158485.1 Bacteroidota bacterium
TTGGGCGAATGGGACGAAGAGGAAAAAGCCAAGTTACCCGAACGCTATGAAATAGCGAAGCAAATCATCGAATCATTTGCTTTGGCCGGATTAAATAATACCATGAATAGCTTTAACGGCAAATAAAAAAGGGAACCTGACAGGTTCCCTTTTTTTATAAGTTTAGCGTAGGTTATTCTACTGCAATTCTTTTAACGATTTTGTTGATACCATCGCTAACAGAAACCAAATAGATTCCGGTTTGCGCGTTACTCAACTGGATGTTTTCATTGAAAGCACCTTCGTTGTTGTAGCTGTTTTCAAATATCTTTCTTCCTCTCATATCAAATACTGTTACCTCAATATCTGAAGTAGCTGCCTTTGAAAACTGCAAGGTAAAGTTTCCGTTGTTCGGATTCGGGAAGATACTGAAATCGGTTAACGTGTTCTCAGGCGTATTCAAAGTGGCTGTAGTCGAACAAATCTCGATAGACCAGTTTCCTAAAGAACCTGTGTCACCATTATAGTTGTCATTGGCTAATAATGTCCAAGTACCATTCATTGGTTTTCCGTTGAAAGCTGATAAAGCAGAGGCCGGAGCAAAAGTTCCGGTTAAGTTAGCCGCACAAACAATAGCCGGAGAAGCATCGTTAAACAACACATTGAATCCGGTGGTAACTTGGTTACAGTTTCTGTTTAACAAAGCCACTTGTGTTCCGTCAGGATGATTCATAGCCACAATTAAATCCCAGAAATAAGTATGAGTTCCGGCCAAGGTAACATTCACATCAGAGATGGTTCCTGTAGCAGGTACGTTGACTGTTTTTTGTACAGTAGCACCAGGTGTGTTTGCTCCTAATCCGTCAGGAATATTTAAGTTATTGTTGTTGGTATAAGTAGCACAAGTTGACGTAAAAGTATATCCTAAAGCAATATTTTTTGAAACAGCATAGAAAATGTTTCCTACCGCTTCAATCATCAATCTACAGTTTGGTGCCGGAGTTGAAGGCAAAGTAATCGCTTGTGAGCCATCGTTAGGTGTATTAGAGGCCAAAGCTGTAAAAGTAGCACCACCATCCGTAGAGAACAAAATGTTTACGTTAGCGGTATTGATTCCGTTTGCTGTAGTACCGGCTACATTCCAGGTTACAGTTTGTGTTGATCCCGGAACCCAAGAAACGTTTTCTACACTAGGGTTAGTAACGGCAAAAGCGCCACCACCATCAACTACTGTAACAGCCATAACGCCTGTGTTGGTTTGTCCTCCGCCTAATACATTATCTCTAACAGTAAGTGTAAAGGTCAACGTTCTGGCTACTGATGATACAGTTTCCCAAGTATTTACCAATTGACCACTTAATACATTTTGGAAAGGAGGCATAAAACGTACCGGTGAAGCACTTGGCACTCTTGATCTCCAGTTAGGACCATCCGTTTTGGTTGGTGAAGGGAAAGTTGCCGTTCCGCCTACTGTGGTAGCATCATTATTTTGCTCCCAACAATACGTTAGATTTTGACCTGCTGTATCTGAAGCGGTTCCCGTAAGTTTGAAGGCTGTTCCAACAGGAATAGAATAACTTGAACCGGCAGAAACGGTAGGTCTTGGATTAGTAGCTACAATACTCGTAGAAACCGGACAAGTTTTACCTGTCAAATTGGTTTGAATTTGCAAAATACTTCTGTAAGTAAAATAATCATCTGAATTGTTTTGCATATCTGTACCGCCACCACCAATTCCGGCATAAGCCATGATGGTTGATCCACTACCCGGCTCCACATTTACAGCGTTGTTTTCAGCTGTGTGGGTAAAAGTATGGTTGGCTCCCATTTGGTGACCCATTTCGTGAGAAACGTAATCAATATCAAAAGTATCTCCCATTGGCACTCCGTCGGCAGGAGATGTAATTCCGCTTCCTTTTTGATTGTTCACACATACACAACCAATACAACCGGCACTACCTCCACCACCTGTGGCACCAAATAAATGTCCGATATCGTAGTTGGCTTCACCGATTACCGATGTCAAATTAGCCTGCAATTCCGCATTCCAGTTGTTCATTGCTGATGAAGGTGAGTAAGGATCGGTATTTGCGTTTGTATAAACTACTAAGTTATTGTTAGCGATAATGATTAATTTAACGGCTAAATCTCTTTCGAAAACACCATTACAACGGGTCATGGTTGCATTCATAGCTGCTAAAGCTCCGGCAGCACCACCGTGATAAGTTCCGTATTCACCGGTACAAGACAAAGCCAAACGCATGGTTCTGTATACTTGGTCATTCGACTGTACTTGGTTGTTGATGCCTTGACGTAATCCGTCAGCCATGGCTACATCTTCGGTAGCACAAACAAAAGGCAAAGAAGATTTAGTTCTGGTTTTTGAGTCAAATACCACATAAACCGAACGGTCTTTAGTAAATGGCTCAATAAACTCAGATCCATTATCGGCTCTGAAAACCATAGTTTGGATTCCTTGCGGAGAGAAACTTAAGTTCAAAATTGCAGTTGGATCAGTAACTCCTTTTCCAACATAAGCTCTGATTTCAGGAAACTGCGCTTGTAATTCAGGGGCGAAGTTTGACGATTCCCAAATCAAGAAAGACTCCAGCTTTCCTTGAGTGTTTGGTAATTGGATTTCAACACCGGCTTGCCCTGAAGCTCTTTCAGCAACATTGGCTAATGTTTGTTTGAATTGCTCTGCATTAAATTGCAACAATTTCTGATTAGCAGAGTAAGTAGTTTCTCTGATTTTTTCTGCGGTAATTACTTTATCACTGCTCAATACTTGCCAAGGATTGTTTCTTTGAGCGGAAACTCCTGACATTGAAGCGATAAAAATCACTAAAAGTAAAATTCTTTTCATTGTGGATTGGTTAAATAAAACGTTGCCAAATATAGTTATCTTTCAACAATTTACAAAGATCAATGATGATTTTGCGTTTTTTTACTTTCATTTTTAACAAACTCATCGTAAATTGTCTTATTGCTTGTAATTCTTCTTTTACAGCTATTATCTACGAGAAAATTACCATAATTGGTTTGTAAAACTTATTTTTGCGACAATATCATTTGTTTGTCATTGAAAATAGTTCACTCCATACCTTCTTTTGTTGCCGAAAAACCGACCGTAGTCACCATTGGTACGTTTGATGGCGTGCATTTGGGTCATCAAAAAATAATTGCCCAAATTACTGCTGCAGCTAAAAACAAGGATTGTGACAGCTTAGTACTGACCTTTTTCCCGCATCCCCGAATGGTTTTGCAAGAAGGCACTGAAATGAAGCAACTGAATACCATTGAGGAAAAAACGGCACTTTTAGAGCAGTTGGGCGTTGACCATTTGGTCATTCATCCTTTTGACAAAGCCTTTTCCCGAATGACAGCGGAGGAATTTGTCAAAGAAGTTTTGGTGGATACTTTCCGATTGAAGAAAATCATTATCGGCTACGACCATCGCTTTGGCAGAAATCGAACTGCCGACATCAACGACCTCATTACTTATGGGGAAACTTACGGATTTGAAGTAGCTCAGATTTCGGCTGAAGAACTCAATGATGTCTCCATCAGTTCTACTAAAATAAGAACTGCACTGAACGAAGGCAATATCGAATTGGCCAACAATTACCTCGGTTATCCTTATGCCATTACCGGTGAAGTGGTGAAAGGCCAACAATTAGGCAGAACTATAGGTTACCCAACGGCTAATATTTCGGTAAAAGAAGACTACAAACTCATTCCGCAAAATGGCGTGTATGTAGTACAAAGCACTATTCAGGGAGAAACCGTATACGGGATGATGAACATCGGCAACCGACCAACCGTTAATGGCACTTCGCAAACCATCGAAGTTCATTTCCTGGATTTCAATCAAGACTTATACAATCAAACCATCAGTGTATCGCTTTTAAAAAGGTTGAGAAGCGAACAAAAATTCCCATCGCTTGACGCTTTAAAAACCCAATTGCTTCACGATAAAAGTGACACGGCAACTTTTGTCGCTTCATTGCGTTAAACGCTATTTTCTGATTTACTTTCGAAAACACCTTCAAAATTTAACACCGCACAAACTGTAGTTTGTTCCTTCTTTTCGCTATTCCATTTGTTGGGAGCAAAATTGTAACTTACATACAAATTGCCTACTTTTGGAGCAATATAAATTAGCACCTATGAGTATTACAAAACACAATTGGACTAAAGAAGAAATTATAGCTATATACAACAAGCCTTTGATGGACTTGCTATATGAAGCTGCCACCATACACAGAACCCATCATGATCCAAACGTGGTACAAGTATCCACTTTGCTTTCTATTAAAACCGGTGGTTGCCCGGAAGATTGTGGGTATTGCCCTCAAGCCGCGCGTTACCACACCAATATTGAAGGCAACGATTTGATGACCGTAAACCAAGTTAAAGCACAAGCCCTCAGAGCCAAATCGAACGGTTCTTCCCGTGTTTGTATGGGTGCCGCTTGGCGTAATGTGAAAGACGGAGAAGAATTTGATCAGGTTTTGGAGATGGTAAGAACCATTAATAAACTCGACATGGAAGTGTGTTGTACTTTAGGAATGCTCACCGAAAACCAAGCCAAACGTTTGGCCGAAGCCGGATTGTATGCCTACAATCACAACTTAGACACTTCGGAAGAATACTATAAAGAAGTGATTTCCACTCGTGGTTTTGAGGACCGTTTGCAAACCATTGAAAATGTTCGTAAAACCAATGTTACGGTTTGCAGTGGCGGTATCATCGGAATGGGGGAAAGTATTGAAGACCGCGCCGGAATGTTGGTGGCTTTATCTACCCTAAATCCACAGCCGGAATCAGTGCCAATTAATGCCTTAGTGGCCGTTGAAGGCACACCAATGGAAGATGAAAAACCGGTTGAAATTTGGGAAATGATTCGCATGGTAGCCACTACCCGTATCGTAATGCCGGAAACCCAAGTGCGCTTGTCTGCCGGAAGAACTGAAATGTCTCGTGAAGGGCAAGCCATGTGCTTCTTTGCCGGAGCCAACTCAATCTTTGCCGGAGATAAATTATTGACAACCCCAAATCCGGATGTGAATGAAGACATGAAAATGTTTGAGATGTTAGGATTGCAACCGCAAAAACCGTTCATCAAAATCATGCAACCTAAAACGGTGGAAGCCGAAGATTCTGAGTACAAACCGTTGGGAGAAAAACCAAAATGGTCTCGTCCGGGTCACGTTATCGAACGCAACTTAGAAGCCTCAACCAAAGGAAAATAAGTTAACATAATCCTAAAGATTTATATTTTATAAACCTTTTTTTAAATTTGCTCTCGGTATGTTTTACCGAGAGTTTTTTTTATCTTTTACTTGAACAGTCTATGTCTTTAAAACTTTCAGAAATTGAACGCGTAAAAACGATATCCAAAGCGGATTTTTACAACTTGTATGTAAAAAAACAAAAGCCTGTAGTAGTTGAACAACTTACAGCAGATTGGCCGGCCTATGAAAAATGGAACTTGGCCTACATCAAGGAAGTCGCCGGAGACAAAACAGTGCCTTTATATGATGACCGTCCGGTTTCTCACAAAGACGGGTTCAACGAAGCACATGCCCAAATGAAGATGAGCGATTACATCGACTTATTAAATGCTAAACCTACCAATTACCGTATTTTTTTATACAATTTGATGAAAGAAGTGCCGGTGTTAAAAAACGATTTCAAATGGCCGGATCTCGGATTGAAATTGGTTAAACAATTGCCGATGCTGTTCTTTGGCGGTGAAAACTCTAAGGTTTTTATGCACTACGACATTGACTACTCCAATATTTTACACTTCCATTTTCACGGCAAAAAAAGATGTGTTCTTTTTGCCCCCGACCAAACACCTTATTTATACAAAGTGCCGCATGCCTTAATATCGAGAGAGGATATTGATTTTGATGCGCCCGATTTTAACCAATGGCCGGCGCTGGAAAAAGCACAGGGTTTGGTAACCGAGTTACAACACGGGGAAATGCTATACATGCCCGAAGGCTACTGGCATTATATGAAATATGTAACTCCGGGATTTTCGATGAGTTTAAGGGCTTTCCCAAGACGATTGGGCAACTTGTCTAAAGCCGCTTACAACGTATTCATCATGCGTCACTTTGACAATTTGATGCGTCGTTGGAAAGGACAAAAATGGATTGATTACAAAAACGAACAAGCCATCATTAACACTCATAAAAATATAAAAAAAGCGGCCTAAAGCCGCTTTGTTATTGTACTACAACCTTTCTGGTTTCGGTAACGCCGTTTTCAAAAGCCACCTTAACAATTAAGGCTTGTTGGCTGCGAATAGGTGCTGTTTGATAAGTAGTGCGGTAGATGTCTTTAGCAGAGACCAGACTTCTGCCTAACAAATCATACACAGTAACCGAAACGATATTCTCGCGGTTGCTAAATAAACTTATTTGATGATTTTGTACGCTTACCACCCAATCAACATCTTCAGTAAAGTCAGTATTACCCAATGTTTGGTTGGTAAAACGCAACACAAAACGGCTATTAAAAGTTCCGGTAGCCGTAGTAAAAGTATACGGTGTCGTTTTTAAATTATGAATGGTATTAAGCTGTTTGTCTTCTAAATAAATGCCTGATAATCCGGTAAACAAACCGTCAAAGTTTTCCAAACTGATGCTAAACTGTCCGGCCAATGTAGAGGAATATCCTAACGGAATACTATCATTTTCATCAAACGGCAAAGCCCTTCCTTGTATGGCCAACAATTGATTTTGACAAAGAGAATAGAAGTTGATAACGTTTCCGGCATTCAAGGTAGTTCCATCAAAATCACGGTCTAAATCGTTAGTGGCATTTTGAACATATCCTACTAACGTTTGTTTGAATGCACCTTGCGTATTGCTTAAGTTGAGCCAAATTCGATTGCGTTCCAAACCACTTTCAGAAGTGGTAACCGATTGGTTTCGGAAAAATTCTGCATTGTTTCCGGC
>JBEBBH010000175.1:0-4274 GCA_041158485.1 Bacteroidota bacterium
GTTTTTCTTCCGGAGTTACTATTTTGTTTTTCTTTTCTAAACCACCAACAATTCGGTCAACAGCATCTAAGAAATCTTGTTTGTCAACAGCAGTTTTATTGTTTCTGGCAGCAATTAAAGCCGCTTCGTTACATACATTGGCAATATCCGCACCTGAGAACCCCGGGGTTTGCTTGGCTAAGAAATCGATGTCTAAACCGTCAACCTTTTTCAGTGGTTTTAAATGTACTTCGAAAATTTCTTTACGTTCTCTAACATCCGGTAAGTCCACATAAATTTGACGATCGAAACGTCCGGCACGCATCAAAGCTTTATCTAAAACATCGGCTCTGTTGGTGGCTGCCAATACGATAACATGTGTATTGGTACCAAAACCGTCCATCTCGGTAAGTAGTTGGTTTAAGGTGTTTTCTCTTTCATCGTTAGAGCCTGAGAAGTTGTTTTTACCACGTGCTCTACCTACGGCATCAATTTCATCGATAAAGATGATAGCAGGTGATTTGTCTTTGGCTTGTTTGAATAAATCTCTAACACGTGAAGCACCAACACCCACGAACATTTCTACGAAATCTGAACCTGATAGTGAGAAGAAAGGCACTTTGGCTTCTCCGGCAACTGCTTTGGCCAATAACGTTTTACCGGTTCCAGGAGGCCCAACAAGCAAAGCTCCTTTAGGGATTTTACCACCAAGAGCAGTATATTTTTCAGGGTTTCTAAGGAATTCAACAATTTCTTGTATTTCCTCTTTGGCGCCTTCCAGTCCGGCAACATCTTTGAAAGTAGTTTTCAAATCAGTTTTTTCATCAAACAATTTGGCTTTCGATTTGCCAATGTTGAATATTTGACCACCGCCACCTCCGGCTCCGCCACCCGACATTCTTCGCATGATCAATATCCAAAGTCCGATGATGATAATGATAGGCAACAAACTAATAAAGATTTCCGACCAATTGCTTTTTGGTTTGAAATCGAAGTCTTTTAGTTTACCTTCTTGTTTGGCTTTTTCAATTTTGTTTTGAAAAACCTCGTCATTTCCGATATCGAACGAGTAGTGTGGTCCCTTGTTAGGATTGCCTAACATGTCTTTGGCCAACTTACTGTGTTTTTTATCTTTTAGGGCAGCCGCTGTTAAATAAGCTTCTCCCTCAGTTTTATTGTAAATGACAACTTTTTCAATTTGTCCTTTGTCTAAGTACTCATTGAATTTTGAGGATGATATTTTGGCCGTTTCCTGAAAACCGGAACCGCCGATGTAATTCAATCCAAAAAAAACAATGATTAATCCGGCGTATATCCACCAAGGACTGATCTTAAAATTATTGGGTTTCTTTTCCGTAGCCATATAGTATTAGCGCAATTTTTAATAGTTAGTAGGAATCGATGTAATTTGGGCATCACCCCAAAGCCCTTCAATGTTGTAGAACTCTCGAATTTGTTTTTGGAAAACGTGTACAACTATGTTAACATAATCCATTAAAACCCACTCGCCATTGTCCGTGCCTTCCACGTGCCAAGGTTTGTCTTTTAATTCTTTGGAAACTAATTTTTGGATGGAGTTAACGATGGCGTTAACTTGGGTATTTGAATTACCGTTGCAAATTACAAAATAGTCGCATACAGCGGTATCGATAGCTCTTAAATCGAGTATGTCAATGTCATTTCCTTTTACTTCTTCAATGCCTTTGATGATACTGGCTAATAGTACATCAGTGTTTACTGCTTTTTTCGTCATCTAGTATTTATGTGTATTTGGCAAAGGTATTACTTTTTGTCCTTATTTTTGCTTAACAAAACTTTAAAATAATTCACTTTACTTTATTTGTACTATGCCTCTAATCAAACTCGATGCCATAGATTCTACCAATGATTTTTTAAAGCAATTGGCCAAAGAAAAATGGTTGGAAAACTACACGGCTGTCATGGCTTTTGAGCAAACTAAAGGCCGTGGGCAAATGGGTTCGGAATGGGTTAGTGAACCTGGTAAAAACCTTACTGTTAGTGTTTTAGTAAAAGATGTGCCTGCGGAAATGGTTTCTATTTACGATTTTAATGTGGCTGTTGCTTTAGCGGCTATTGCTTTGTTGAAATGGAATGGAATTGAAAAGGTGAATGTCAAATGGCCAAACGACATAATGGCAGAGCAAAAAAAAATCGGTGGCATATTGATTGAAAACACCTTAAAATCCGATGGCACTTTTACGGCGGTTGTTGGTTTTGGATTGAATCTGAATCAAACTGATTTTGAGCAGTTGCCTCAGGCCAATTCGCTAACCAATATTACCCAACAAGTTTACGATGTTGAAGCCATGGCTAAAGACTTCATTAAAGCACTGAAGTTGCATTTGATTCTTTTTCCGGAGCGGGCAGAAGAGGCTTGGAAGCGATATGACGAACTTTTGTTTAAAAGAGGCAAACCGGCGGCTTTCGAGTTTGCAAACGGTACTCGTTTTATGGGTATCATACAAAAGGTTACGCGTGAAGGAAAGTTAGCCGTTTTGTTGAACGATGACAGTGTGGTTTATTATGATTTAAAAGAGGTCAAACTTTTGTATTAGTCAGGCTATTTTCTGAATGCACCAAAATGCCATAAGATACCTGATGGATCGTGTACGTAGCATTCTTTTCCCCAATCAAATTCTCTTACACCAACTATTTTAACCGATTTGTATTTTTCGGTTAACTGTAAATTCGTTATGCGATTATAAAATTCGTTCACATCAGCCACTTCTACAAAAACCATAGAATTGTTGATCCAATCTTCCACATACGCTTTTTGCAGATAAAACCCCAAGTTGCCCATTTTGAAAAGGCATAAGTGCTCCGAGAGTTCAATTTTTTCAAAGCCTAAATCGCTGTAAAATTCCATTGAAATTCTATAGTCTTTAGCACCGATGAAAGGTCTGATAGAAAGCATGCTGTTTGTCATATTCATTTTTATTGGATTGGGCTAAAATACAAAAATCGTATTTCAAAACCTCTTAGGGAAGGTGACATGAAATACGATTGGTGTACTTTACACTCTGAACCTGCTGCTTAAAGTCTCAAAATGAACAACAGTCGAAGTGATAGGTTAGATTACAGGGAGTATTAACGCATACTGCTTTGTACAAATTGCAACAGCGTTTTACGTGCTACCGGAGCGGGAAATATTTTAAAACAACGATCTACCGCAGCGGCTATTCTTACTCGTGGAAAATCGGGAAATTCTTCGGCAATAATTTGGATGATAAACCTTCTTTCGTGTGGCTTTTCAGCATTGATGAATGGTTTTTCATAAATTATTTTGCACTGATTTTCAATATTAGTCCAACACATAATTTTGTTATTTTAGATTTTGTTACTGCTCATTTTTTATTTCATCTCTATGGCCCAACTGTAAACTATGGTACAAAAACCACCGGTTTTTTTTCGGTCAATTTCTCCATCTGCCAAAAATTCATCTCCGAATCTTTCAAACATCGAGATGAAACCCATATCTCTGTCGGGTATTCTTGCCAATGCTTTTCCAATGTGCGGCAACGCTTTTTTGGTAATTTCCAACCAAGTGATGTTGGTACCTAAAATATTTTCTGTCGTACCTAAAGCATCAATTCCTAATTCTGCAGCAATGTCTTGCAAAGCGTTGGCTGCATTTCTCACACCCGATCTGGAATGGCGTACATAAAAGTGTACGTTGAGTTCTTTTCCGGGTGGCATACTTCTTTGCAACAATAACAAGCCTTCGCTTCCCGGAGCATCATCGTCAAAGTGAATGTTGTTTTCTTGATTGGGCGTAACTTTAATCGGATCAGTCGGAATGGTGGTCACTACCATTTTATCGGGATCAGAAGGATGTTCTGCCACAACAACAAAATAAATTTGCCATCTTTTTTTCGGACGGTCAATGGTAAGTTGATTAATTTCCAATCTAATTTTCATCGAGATGTGTCTTTAAGAATAGTGTCATAACCGACTTCAATTCCTGCTTTTCAAATTCTCAAGTAATTACTTGTAAAGAATGAAGGCAAGCGATAATTACCGTCTTTGTTATGATGAAATAAACCTGCCCTTGTTCGAAAGATCAAATACCACTAAAAATTTTTCAAAAAAATAGGGCAGGTTTTTATTTTATTAACTAACCAAAACTTAATTAAATTAGGTTTTTGATTTTATAAAATTCGGAAAAGTAAAGCATAAAAAAAATCCCCATCAATGGGGATTTTTATTGTCAATTCAAGTGTAATAATCTTACAAATAGTCGTATTTGCGTTCTAAAGCGAATTTTGTTAAGTCGT
>JBEBBH010000176.1:0-8540 GCA_041158485.1 Bacteroidota bacterium
CAATAGAAATCGTTGGGATTAGCTATGAGTATACTCGAAGATATTAAATGGCAATACAAAATCGGTGGCATCGCCAATAAAATGATTTATTGGAATGTAGGACTGTTCATCTTGTCGATTCCGTTGTTTTACCAATTTACAAGTGGCTTTTTCGATTATCCGACTTGGTTAGCCGTTTCCTCTGAACCTATGGAGGCGTTATACAAGCCTTGGTCTCTCATCACTTATGCTTTCTTCCATCAAGGATTCATGCATTTGTTTTTCAACATGATGGTTTTGCATTTTTCAAGCCGTTTGTTCCTGACGTTTTTTACCCAAAAACAATACTTAGGCTTGTATTTGTTGAGTGCTTTTTTTGCAGGTTTGGTTTATGTGTTGAGTTTTTACATATTAGGATTTTCCTCTTATATGGTTGGTGCTTCAGCCGCTGTAATGGGTATTTTGGTCGCTGCTACAACCTACCAACCGTTAATGGAAATCCGATTGCTTTTGATAGGTAATGTTAAACTATGGCACATTACAGGCGTATTGTTGTTGCTCGATTTACTGCAAATCCAATTAGGCAATACGGGCGGACATATTGCGCATTTGAGTGGTGCATTTTTCGGATTTATTTACATCAAGTTGTTGTTAGGTGGCACCGATTTGAGTCGTATTGTTACCTCAGTAATTGATTTTTTTGCGAATTTACTTTCTCCAAAAAAAAGAACACCTTTCAAAAAAGTACACGTCAATCCCAAGAAGCCTGTTGCGAAACAAGCCGGTAAGATTGTAACCAAAGATAAAACCCAACAACAAATTGATGAGATTTTGGATAAAATCAGTCAATCGGGTTACGACAGTTTGACGGCTGAGGAAAAAGAATTTCTGTTTCGAGCGGGAAAATAGCGGTATTATTTTGCATATTTGTTTGTGGTTTTCCGTTTGAGGAAAATGAAATTTTAAATTAATCTTTTTGAAAAAGCTATCTTGGTTTAATAAAGTTATGTTCGGGTTCAATATAGTGCTGACTGTATTGACCTTCGTGGCTTATGCTTTACCCTTTTTAGCGCCTAAATTGTTTCCGCTATTATCGGTACTGACACTTATTTTACCGCTTTTTCTGATTTTAAATGCCTTTTTCTTTGTGTATTGGTTGTTGCAACTTAAGCGACAAGTCATTTTATCAGGATTGGTTCTCTTGTTAGGCATCACTTTTATCAATAAGTTTTACAAGTTTTCATCGCGCGCTTTACCCGAAGAAGAAAAAGATTTTACGGTGATGAGCTATAATGTTCGCTTGTTTAATTTATTCGAATGGCTGCCCAATGAACACGTAGGCGATACCATTTTGTCTTTTATCAACGATCAAAACCCCGACATTATTTGCCTTCAGGAATATTCAGAAAGTGCAAAAGTCAACCTTAGAGCGTATAAGTACAAGGCGATTTTTATGGAAGGCAAGCAAATCAAAACCGGTCAGGCCATCTTTTCGAAATATCCGATTTTCAACCAAGGCGATTTCAAGATTCCGGATTTAGGAAATAATGTGGTTTATGCCGATATCAAAAAAGGAAAAGATACCATACGCGTGTACAACATTCATTTGCAATCGATCAAAATTTCTCCCGATGTGAATGAAATTGAGTCGCATGTAGACGCCATCGACAAAAGCAAATCACAACAATTGTTTGTTCGAATTCGTGAGGCTTTTAAAAAACAAGAAAAGCAAGCGGAGAAGTTAGTCAACCATCGCAAAGCTTGTCCATATCCGGTGATTATTTGCGGCGATATGAACAACAGTGCCTTTTCGTATATCTACCGTAACATTAAAGGCGATTTAAGCGATTGTTTCGAAGAAGCCGGATTGGGTTTTGGGCAAACGTATCGTTTCAAGTATTATCCGGCGCGTATTGATTACATCTTTGCCGACAAACGCATGAAGGTAAAAAGCTTCCAAAGTTTTTCGCGTTTCGAAAATTCAGATCACTTCCCGATTATGACACGCTTGGCGTTCGCCAATTAAAGCGTTTGGTTTTTCAGATAATCTAAGGCATATCGTCCTTCGTTGAACAATAAGTCGAGGATGCTTAAATTGTTCAAATACCCGTGTTTTTCTCCGAAAACTTGCGTGTAAGGTTCGAAAACAGTAGTGTCTTTTTTACCGTTAATCAATCCGCGTAAATCTATTTTATCCGTAACTTCACGGAAGTATTCTTCAGTTTCATTGTAATCGAATTCCAAGCCCAAACATTTAGAAACAACCGACATGGTTTCCAAATTCAAATCCATTAAAAAGGTATGTTTTTTTTGGAAAATAGGAGCGATGTCGTCTTCAAAATATTCAAAGAAAGGCGAAGTACGATACGCTGCTTCTAAGGATTTGAAATGTTGTTTTTGCCAATCAAAAGCCGTTTCGAGTCTGACGTCCTTGGTTTTTTGATGGGCTTCTTTGGAATGCTTTATCGGAATATTGAGCAACTGGATGCCATTCGGACTGTAAATGTACATTCGGTTGCGGTTGGTTTGCTTTTGGAAGTTATCGTCCATTTCAAACGTCACCAAATCGCTTTGGGCAATAGCCACAAAATGACTGATGGAAGGAAAATAACCGGGATGAATCAGAATGTTATTCATTTCACCAATAGTCTAAATTAATTGGCTTTTTTCTTTTTCCAGAAATATTCACCCACAAAGTACAATACCAACAATCCTAAGAAGTATTTGAAGTACGATTGCGGTTGACCATCGCCACTTACAGTAGTAAACAAGCGATCCCAACGAATTTTATTCAAACCTGAAGCACTGCTGTCCCAACTCATCCAAATGAATACCGGTTTCCCTACAATATGGTCTTCCGGTGTGAAGCCGAAGTAACGCGCGTCAAGTGAATTGTTTCGGTTGTCTCCCATCATCCAGTAGTAATTCTGTTTGAAGGTGTAGCTATTGGTTTTTACGTCATTGATGTAAATGTCATCGCCAACTACTTTCAAAGTATTGCCTTCGTATTCAGTGATGATGATTTTGTACAAGGATAAGTTCTCTAAATTTAAAGGGACGGTTTTTCCGGCTTCCGGCATGTAAATCGGCCCCATATTGTCGCTGTTCCAGTTGCGAGTTGTAGAAGGATGTCCGTCTTTGTAATCCGGGAAAATTCCGTCTTCTGATCCGGTTTTTAAATAGCGTTCTACAGCAGCTACTCGAGCGTCATTTTTCAATTCGTCGGCTTTAGCTTGGGTGAGATTGGCTTGGAACATTAAGTTAGAAGAAGTCAGTTTTAATTTATTAACCAAGTCTTTGTCTACCTGTCCTAAAAGAAACGTATTAGTGCTGTCTTTTTCAATTACAGCAAAACTATAGCCTTCTTTATCCAAGTATTGTTGCACCAAATTATTCTCCCATAACTTGGTCTCCATTTGGATTAAAGTATTGAATTCTGTTACACCGTATTGGTCTACAAACGCTTGTGTAATCGGTTCTTTCATTTTAATGTTGAACCCGAACTGCGGTTTGGCTCTCTCCGGTAAAATCAACTCTTTTCCGTTGATGTAAACCACACCTTTCTTGATTTCTAAATTGTCACCCGGAATGGCCACACAACGTTTTACGTAATTGGTTTTCTTGTCGATAGGTTTGTTGTATCTGCGATCAGCCGGTAAATACATGTGGAATAGGGTGTCACGCGGCCAGTTGAAAACTACGATATCGGCATTTTTTATTTTTTCAAAGCCCGGAAAACGGAAGTAAGGCAATTGTAATTTGTTTTCCCAAGAATTCGCATCGTGGTCGTTGTAGAGGTATGACTTGGTTTTGATGAAAGGTATAGTATCATGAACCATAGGCGCAGCAACAGAAGTCATTGGTGTTCTCGCTCCGTAATGAAATTTACTCACAAACAAGAAATCTCCGGTGAGTAACGATTTTTCCAAAGACGAAGACGGAATCACATACGGTTGCATTACATAGGTATGCACCAAAGTCGCCACAATTACAGCAAATAATAAAGAACTGATGGTATCTCCGGTTTTGGTTCTCGGGGTTAAATCGCGATCCGATATGTGTGTAACTTCTTGAGTATAGTTGATGTAGTAAAGATAAAATCCGAAAGTTAAGGCACCCAACCAACTGTCGGCAGTCGAATTGCGTCCGAAGCTTCTCAAGGTTTCCACCCAAACTACCGGGAACATCAGTAAATTAATAATCGGAACAAACAGCAATACCGTCCACCAAGTTGGTCTTCCGATAATTTTCATCAAAACAATGGCGTTATACACCGGGACAAAAGCTTCCCATCTTTTTCTACCTGCTTTTTCGTATAGTTTCCAAGTTCCCAAGCCGTGGATGACTTGTACAATTAAAAGGAAAATTAACCATTGAGTTGCTGACATAAGGCTTATTTTTTATTTAAACAGCTATAGGTTTACTATAACCGGTATTTGTTACACTTATTTGGTTTCTATTTTAAATTGAGAACGTCTTTCATGGTGAAAACGCCTTTTTTACCTTGAATCCATTCGGCTGCTAAAACCGATCCCAACGCAAAACCTTCTCGGTTGTGCGCCACGTGTTTGATTTCGATAAAATCCACCTCGGATTGGTAAAAAACGCTGTGGGTTCCGGGTACATTTTCGATGCGTTTGGCATCGATGTGAATTTGATTCTCTTGCGCTTGATCTTCGGTCCAAGACTCATAATCTGAATGTTGGATAATGCCTTTGGCCAAGGAAATAGCAGTGCCGCTGGGAGAATCCAATTTTTGAGTATGGTGAATTTCTTCCATCGAAACTTTGTAAACATCGGCAAAACGCGCCATCATTTTGGCTAAGTATTCATTCAGTTCGAAGAATAAATTCACACCCAAACTGAAATTGGAACCGTAAAGAAATGTTCCGTTTTTGGCCTCGCACAAACGAACCATTTCGTCGTACTGTTCCAGCCAACCGGTAGTACCGGATACAACCGGAATGTTTTCATTTAAACAAGTTGAAATATTGGCAACAGCGGCTGTTGGTACACTAAAATCTATCGCCACATCTGCTTGCGCTAAACCATCGAAAGTATCGGATTGGCCTTTTTTTAAAACAATTTCATGACCTCTTTCTAAAGCAATTCTTTCGATTACTTTTCCCATTTTTCCGTAGCCGAGTAATGCAATTTTCATCAGAATCGATAGTTTAAGGTTAGTCCGAGATTGGGTTTGGCAGTAAAATCATTTTGGTAAACATCGGGCGCTAATGTGAGTTTTTCGTTCACGTTAAACTGTATCAAATGCGCGTCAACATTGGCGTCCACTATGTTTAAAACGTAAAAACCCAAAGTCACCAACAAGGATAAATCGCGATTGCGTTGGTAAAAGCGTTGTGCCTGAATCAAACGACTGTCGTCCAAATATTGGTATTGGTCGTCGTTAAAACCGGCCAATCGTCTTTTGTAAGCGTCGCGGTAACTGTGGTATTTTTTGTTATTGTCTAAATAAAAGTACATACTGGTTCCAATTGCACCGTAGACAATGGGTATTTTCCAGTATTTTTTATTGTAAGCTTGTCCTAATCCGGGCAATACAGCCGAGTAGAAAGCCGCTTTGGAAGGTGTTAAAGGGTCAATTTCTTTTGTTTTAACGGTGTCAGTAATGACCAAACCTTCGGCTATTTGCTGGGCATGAAGCGAGGATTTTCCACAAAGAAAACAAAAGATAAGTATGTAGCAAAAGCGATTCACTATCCTTGAATTAGTTTGATAATGCGGTTGAAATCTTCTTCAGAATGAAACGGAATCGTGATTTTTCCTTTGCCGTTTCCGGCTACTTTGACATCGATTTTGGTGCCGAAGAAATTCACAAACGCCTTTTTCTGGTCATCTGCTATAGTAAAACTTTCGCCTTTTTTAGCTTTGGCCGGTGCCGGTTTGCGACTATCCTGATAGTTTTTTACCAAAGCCTCGGTTTCACGTACAGAAAGATTCTGACTGATGATTTTGTGGTAAATATCGGTTTGGATGTCTTGGTCTTCAATGTTGATGATCGCACGACCGTGACCCATACTGATAAAGCCATCACGAATACCGGTTTGGATAATCGGATCTAATTTTAACAAGCGCAAGTAGTTGGCAATAGTAGAACGTTTTTTGCCTACGCGCTCACTCATTTGTTCTTGAGTCAATTGGATTTCGTCAATCAAACGTTGGTAGGAAAGGGCAATCTCTATCGGATCTAAATCGTGGCGTTGGATGTTTTCTACCAAAGCCATTACCAACGATTCGTTGTCATTGGCAATACGAATGTAAGCCGGAACCGTCGTTAGACCAACGATTTTACAAGCACGCAAACGGCGCTCTCCCGAAATCAATTGGTATTTGTTAAAGTCTAATTTACGAACGGTAATGGGTTGGATTAGCCCTAATTCTCTGATGGATGAAGCCAATTCCTGTAACTGTTCTTCGTTGAAATTGGTTCGGGGTTGAAACGGATTGATTTCAATGGCCTCTATATCCAATTCGATGATGTTTCCGACGACTTTGTCGGCATTTTTATCGTTTACTGATTTGATGTCGTTTTCCGGATCTTTCAGTAAAGCCGATAATCCTCTTCCTAAGGCTTGTTTTTTTATTGCTTTTGCCATGGCTTAGTTGCTGTTTTTCTTGATGATTTCTTGCGCCAAACTCAAATAGTTGGTGGCACCTCGGCTGGTAGCGTCAAAGTTGATGATGCTTTCCCCGAAACTTGGTGCTTCGCTCAATTTTACATTGCGCTGGATGATGGTTTTGAATACCATATCGTTGAAATGTTTTTGTACTTCTTCCACCACTTGGTTAGACAAACGCAAACGCGAGTCGTACATGGTGAGTAGCAAACCTTCGATGTCTAAATTCGGGTTGTGGATTTTTTGCACACTCTTGATGGTATTCAACAATTTACCCAAACCTTCCAAAGCAAAGTATTCACATTGGATCGGAATTACTACACTGTCGGCAGCTGTCAAGGCGTTTAGGGTAAGCAATCCTAACGATGGCGCGCAATCAATCAAAATATAATCGTATTGGTCTTTCACACTTTCCAAGGCTTGTTTCAGCATGTACTCGCGGTTTTCTTTGTCCACCAATTCAATCTCAATGGCCACTAAGTCGATGTGAGCCGGAATAACAGCAACATTCGGAGCCGAACAAGAAATTGTGGCTTCCTGCGGCGTGTTACTGTGTTCCAAAATTTGATAGGTTCCGATTTCAACACTTTCTACGTCAATTCCTAATCCGGAACTGGCATTCGCTTGAGGATCAGCGTCGATTAACAGTACTTTTTTCTCTAAAACACCCAAAGATGCGGCAAGATTTACAGACGTTGTTGTTTTTCCTACACCACCTTTTTGGTTGGCAATTGCAATGATTTTACCCATTTATTTTCGATCAATTTTGAGCCGTAAAAATACGATTAATTATGGCTTTGTCAAGGCTTATTTGTTAACATTTAGGTAAAGTTTTTAAGGAGCTTTTTCCGGCTGTACGCTATTATCTTTCGCTTTTGAAAAAAGCGAAAGGATAGCCGCTGCCATCCGGGCTAGGGCTGAAGCGTTTAAAACAAAAAAATGCAAGCCATCACGTCACCTTGCTTTGTCGCTAAAAATGCTCACTGGGCATTTTATTTACGCTTGGTCCTATTTGTTTCCTTTATTCTTAATCATAGCCTCTAACATGTCCCACATTTCCTGAGGGATTTTTTCCAGAATGTTGAATTGCCCCGCGCCTTGCAGCCATTCGCCACCGTCTATGGTAATGACTTCTCCGTTAACGTAAGCCGAGAAATCGGAAACCAAATACGCAGCTAGGTTCGCCAATTCCTGATGGTCGCCCACGCGGCGTAACGGCACTTTTTTCGCCATATCGAATTTTTCTGCTAAGTCACCCGGTAACAATCGGTCCCAAGCGCCCTTGGTAGGGAATGGTCCCGGAGCGATGGCATTCATGCGGATACCGTATTTGGCCCATTCAACAGCCAAACTGCGTGTCATGGCTAAAACGCCGGCTTTCGCAGTGGCACTCGGCACTACATAACCTGATCCGGTCCAAGCGTAAGTCGTTACTATATTCAACACATTACAATTGGTTTGTTTGGTGTTAATCCAATGTTTTCCAAAAGCCAACGTACAGTTTTTGGAACCTTTCAACACGATATCGATAATGGTATCAAAGGCATTGGCCGATAATCTTTCTGTAGGCGAAATGAAGTTTCCGGCAGCGTTGTTCAACAGCACATCTACTTTACCGAAGGTTTTCAAAACTTCTGCTAACATGGCTTCGACTTGGTCATAATGGCGCACATCACATTGCAAAGGCAAGCATTGTCCGCCGGTTTGGGTTTCCAATTCGGCTGCCGTGGTTTTTAATTTCTCTAAATCGCGAGAGGTTATGGCCACTTTAGCGCCTAATTCTAAAAAGTATTTGGTCATGGCTTTACCCAAGCCGCTTCCGCCTCCGGTTACAACGATTACTTTGTCTGCTAAGGCGTTATCGCGTAGCATTTTTGCTGAAAAATCCATATCTTTTTTATTTTGAGTAAATATATTGTTTTA
>JBEBBH010000177.1:0-2770 GCA_041158485.1 Bacteroidota bacterium
TTTCGATGGAAGTATCCGTCGAAGAATTATCTGCCACATAAATGGTAGCTTCTTCAGAATATGCAACGACCGAAGGCAGAAACTGTTCCAACAATTTTGCGCCGTTCCAGTTCAATATGACAACTGCTATTTTTTTCAAGGTGTTTTGATATTATGGTTCATTCGGAATAATAACCGGTTGAATGTTTAGCGCTTTTATAGCCCATTTGTCAAGTGCTTCATAATCCGGATTGGCATCGACTTGTTTTAAAAAAGCTTTGATGATTTTGGTAGTAGGTGACTTTGGATTTTTACGCATAAAACGATTGAATTCCGTTTCGTTTTCGGATTCCAAGTTTCCATCGGAATAGTCAATAGTTCTGGTGTTTTCCATACCCATTAAGTAATCATAACAATACTCTTGATATAATTTGGTGGCAACTTCCAACAAAGCACTCTTCGGATACTGATTGATGAATCTTTCCCAAGTCAATACCCGATTGCCCAAATCTTCCGGACTGATTAATATACCGGCATCAGCACTGTATAATACGGTATTTTCTTTGGCTTCATTTTTCAAAAAGTACTCATAGTCATCCGTCACTTTTCCCTTAAACATATTGTAATAATGGTAAGGTTTGTACCGAATTTCAACAAAACCTTCTCCGACTTCCCAAAATTCAAGTTCTGTGTTTTTTAACAAATCCACATGTTGTTGTAAAGAATCGGGAAAAATATATTGTTCTTTTTCAGGTTCGTAGTAGTTGGTGTAAATCGCTAAGAAGTCGGCTTCCAATTCGTTAAAATTTTTAATGCGATTTTCCATATTTTCAACGTATTCTTCGTATATTTCATTGCCTTGACTTTTGTTTGAAGCTTTAGACAATTTGTTTAGAAAATATTCTTCAAGATTTCCCATTGACCAAATGGCGTAGTCTACTTTTTGAAGTAAGGTTTCTTTAGTTCCCGAAGTAGTGGTATCTACCGTGGTTTCCGAGTAAACAGTGTCTATTTTTACGGATTCGTTCTTTTTGGGAGTGATTTCTTTTTTACAAGAAATAACCATGAACGGTAAAGCGATTAAGAAGTATGATTTTCTCAGCAGTATCATTTTAAGAGATTTTTTTAATGGAATTCCGGTAGTTCCTTTAGAAAAATATACTTTTCTTCTTCCAGATTCATTTCGCAAAAGTAATGATTTACTCCATTGGTTACCATCAAGTAATCGGCATTCAATTTTAAGTTGTAACGCGCAATTTGGTCGAAGGTTTGTTGGCTTATAGTGACTTCGGGCGCTTTGCATTCTACTAACAGAAACAATTCGCCATTGGGTTTAAAAACCACCAAGTCATAACGTTTTGTTGTACCGTTGATGGTGATTGTTTTTTCAGCGTTAATATAGGATTTCGGGTATTTTTTTTCTTGCAACAAAAACTGAATGGTATGTTGACGAACCCATTCTTCTGGTGTAAGGATGATAAACTTTTTCCGGATTTCATCAAAAATAGACACTTTATTTTCACTATTTTTGAAGCGAAACGAATAAGCAGGGAAGTTGAGGTTTTGCATATAGCAAATATATAAATTTAGAGGATAATAGACAGCTAGAGAAAAGATGATAGACAGATTGTTCTATTATCTCTTGGTCTAATATCTATTATCTATTATCAAATTAAAGAATGGACGAAGTAGTTAAGATTATCAACGATATCAAAGCCGGAAAAATCAAGCCCATTTATTTTTTAATGGGTGAAGAACCGTATTATATTGACCGTATTACGGAGTATTTAGAAAACAGTTTGTTGTCGGAAGACGAAAAAGGATTCAACCAAATTGTACTTTACGGACGCGACACTTCCATAGACGAAATTGTAGCCAATGCCAAACGTTTTCCAATGATGGCTGAGCGACAAGTGGTGATTGTAAAAGAAGCCCAAGATTTGGCCAAAACGATTGATAAGTTGGAAGCTTATGCGCAAAATCCGCAACCTACTACCGTTTTGGTTTTTGCCTATAAATACAAAACATTGGACAAGCGAAAAAAGGTTACCAAAACGCTGGAAAAACACGGATTGGTTTACGAAAGCAAAAAAATGTATGAAAACCAAGTCGGTCAATGGATCAATAGGGTTTTACAAGGTAGAGGTTATTCGATTGAACCCAAAGCCAATGCCATGTTGGTGGCTTTTTTAGGAAACGATTTGAGCCGCATTGCCAACGAGCTCAACAAACTTGAAATTATATTGCCTAAAGGCAGTACGATTACGCCCAATCATATTGAAGAAAATATCGGATTCAGTAAAGACTTTAATGTGTTCGAATTCCGAAAAGCCATAGGCGAGGGGAACAAAGCCAAAGCCAATCAAATTGCTACCTATTTTGCACAAAATCAAAAAGAAAATCCGATGGTAGTAGTTAACGGACAAGTGTTTTCATTTTTTTCTGCCTTATTACAGTATCATGGTTTAAAAGATAAATCACCGGGAAATGTTGCCAAAACACTTAAGGTAAATCCGTATTTTGTTAACGATTATATCGAGGCTTCTAAACGATTTCCTATGCGAAAAGTGAGCGGAATAGTAGCGGCTTTACGAGCTATAGACGTCAAAAGTAAAGGAGTAGGTGCCAACAATTTAAACGATGCGGAACTGTATAAGGAGATGTTACTCAGTATTTTTCAATAATATTTGGTATAATTTTGAAGTTCAAAATAGACAGCTCTAAGTCATAAACCTTACATGATTTTTAAACAAATAAGGAACAGTTTGTCAATCGAATTTTATCTCAGTAA
>JBEBBH010000178.1:0-4126 GCA_041158485.1 Bacteroidota bacterium
GATTGATGCGGATTAAATTTATCAGTGAAGTAGCCAATTAGAACAGAGAAGCCTTAGCTTCTCTTTTTTTATGGCATAAACAATTCGCCTCGGTGCGGTTTTAAGGCATCTCGCATCGGAATCATTTGCTCGTCATTCACCACTATAAAAGCTATAGCGTGCATTTCGTTTGTAACTTCAAAACCGGTAATGCTAATCGGCAATTGTTCAATAGCAATGAATTCTTTTAAGTGAATTTCATGATGCTCAGCAGTTTTAGCCGAAGCCGGTCCGCGAAAATCCCAAATGAGTTTAATTTGTCTGGCCATAAAAACGAAATTGTTCGGCAAAGTTAACTTTTTGCTACATTTGAAAAAAAGCAAATCCATGAAATATCTCCTTTATATATTACTTTGGGTGAGTAGCACAGTTGGTGCACAAGAATTAACACTCGAACAGGCCAATCATTTAGCATCTTTACCGTTAAAATGCCTCCAACAGGAATATCCCAACAAACTGGGACAAATGTTGTTGGACAGTACCGAAATACAATCGCCCAAACAATTGCATCCTACTTTCTATGGTTGTTTCGATTGGCATTCTTCGGTCCATGGCCATTGGAGCTTGGTGTTTTTGCTGAAGCGATTTCCAAATCTGGCGAATCGAGAGCTTATTATTCAAAAGCTGAAAACCAATTTGTCTAAAGCCAATATTCAAGCGGAAATAGATTACCTGAACAAAAAACACGAAAAATCGTTTGAGCGAATGTATGGTTGGACTTGGTTGCTCAAACTCCAATTGGAATTGGAAACTTCTGCCGAACCGTTTGCGCAGGAGTTGGCCCAAAACTTACAACCGTTATCCGAAATTATAGTCGACAGATACATCGAATTTTTGCCCAAATTATTGTATCCGGTTAGGGTAGGCACGCATACCAATACGGCTTTTGGTTTAACCTTCGCTTGGGATTATGCCGTTCATTCCAAGAACCAAAGATTCCAACAAAGCATCCGTGACAATGCGGCTCGACTATTTTTGAAAGATGAAAATTGTCCTTTTACTTGGGAACCGAGTGGCACTGATTTCTTATCGCCTTGCTTGGAAGAAATGGCTTTAATGCAACGGGTTTTGTCGGAAGCAGATTTTTTGATTTGGCTCAAAAAGTTCGCGCCGCAACTCTTTTCCAAAAAGTTCAAATGGGAAGTGGCTCGTGTTTCCGATCGAACCGACGGTCATTTGGTGCATCTTGACGGCCTCAATTTTAGCAGGGCGTGGAATTTATACGGATTATGTCATCGATATCCAAAGCAGTTTTCGCATTTGAAAGCACTGGCCGATTTTCACTTCAACTTTTCCTTGCCTTCGATAGTCGACGGCAATTATGAAGGTGAACATTGGTTGGCTTCGTTTGCCTTGCGTGCTTTTGAGGAAAAAAAGTAATTCCATTTGTGTACTTTTGCTGAAAATTGAATCATGCCACGCGAATTACTTTTCCAAGTCTCTCCCGAAACTGCTCACAACGAAGTCCTGCTCAACGAACATGTTGCCAAGTTGTTTCAGGTTGCTGTGAGTGACATCCAGAAAGTGGTGGTCTTGAAACGCTCTATCGATGCGCGTCAAAAGGCGATTAAATTCAATATTAAAGCCAATGTTTTTCTCAAAGGCGAAACCTATTCGGAATCTGCTATTGAACTTCCCGATTATCCTAATGTAAGCAATGCCCAAGAGGTCATAGTTGTAGGCGCCGGTCCGGCAGGATTGTTTGCTGCCTTGCAATTGATAGAATCCGGTCTAAAACCAATAGTAATTGAACGAGGTAAAGATGTGCGCGGTCGTCGACGCGATTTAAAAGCCATCAATCGCGATCATATTGTAAACGAAGATTCGAATTATTGTTTCGGAGAAGGCGGCGCCGGAACCTATTCCGATGGTAAACTCTACACGCGTTCCAAAAAGCGAGGCGATGTCGACCGAATTTTGAGGTTGTTAGTCGCTTTCGGAGCAACACCGGATATTTTAGTCGAAGCGCATCCGCACATCGGAACGAATAAATTGCCACAGATTATTCAGGATATTCGAGAAAAAATAATCGAGTGTGGTGGACAAGTGTTGTTCGAATCCCGTGTGAGTGATTTTATTGTCAAAAACAACGAAATTCAGGGTGTTGTCACTCAAAACGCCGATACTATTTCGGCTAACAAAGTCATTTTAGCTACCGGACATTCCGCTCGTGATATTTTTGAATTGTTAGACCGAAAAAAAATCTTCATCGAAGCCAAACCTTTTGCTTTAGGCGTTCGTGCTGAACATCCGCAGGAGCTCATCGATAAAATCCAATACAGTTGCGATTTCAGAGGCGAGTATTTACCTCCGGCTCCGTATTCGATAGTGAAGCAAGTTAACGGCCGCGGGATGTACTCGTTTTGTATGTGTCCGGGTGGTGTGATTGCGCCTTGTGCTACCAGTCCGGGTGAAGTAGTAACCAACGGTTGGTCGCCTTCTAAACGCGATCAAGCCACTGCTAATTCAGGTATAGTAGTCGAATTAAAACTGGAAGATTTTAAACCATTTGCCAAATTCGGAGCCTTGGCCGGAATGGAATTCCAAAAAGCCATCGAGCAAAAAGCTTGGCATTTGGCAGGGCAAACGCAAAAAGTACCGGCGCAACGCATGGTCGACTTTACCCAAAATAAATTGTCTTCTTCTATTCCAAAAACGTCTTATGTTCCGGGTACGACTTCGGTAGAATTGGGACAAGTGTTTCCCGGTTTTTTAACCCAAATCATGCGAGAGGGTTTTGTACAGTTCGGCAAATCCATGCGCGGGTATATGACGAATGAGGCGATTCTGCACGCACCTGAAAGTCGGACTTCTTCTCCGGTCAGAATTCCGCGTGACCACGAAACACTAGAACATTTGCAAATCAAAGGCTTGTATCCTTGTGGTGAAGGTGCCGGTTTTGCGGGTGGTATCATTTCGGCTGCCATCGATGGCGAAAAATGTGCACTTAAAATAGCCGAAAGTCTCCTAAAATAAATTAATTTTCATTTTTGTTTTAAAAAAGTAGGGTGGTAGCCATTTGCGTTGTCTAACCTTAAAACACTAAATCATAAATCAAAATGAAAAAGCTAAAAATTTTACTCTTATTATTGACCGTTTCGCTAGCCGGATTTTATTCTTGTTCCGATAACGATCCGGTAGAAAACGAAATTGTGACTTCCAAGAGTGTCGCCTTGCGTACCACTTTAAACGAAATTAAAAAAGCCAACAACATCAGCGGCAGAAATGCCAATACACCGCAAGACCAGTTGTTCTGTTTTCAATTTGTATATCCGTTGACCTTGTCTTATAATGATGGAACGGTTATTACAGTAACTACTGAAGCAGGCTTGTTGGATATTTTAACCGCAGAAACGGAGACTTTATTCATTACCGGTATTGCTTTTCCTTTTCAAGTACAACAAGAAGGAGCTATCACTACTATAGACGACGAAGCTGAGTTTTTTGCTTTGGTTGAAGGTTGTGGATTTAATACGATTAACGATGATGTATTGCAATTTGGTTGTTTCCAAATGGTTTTTCCAATCTCTGTAATCAACAGTAATGGGGCAACCATCGTAGTGAATACCCAAGGTGAATTAGAATCGATGTTGATTGTAGGCGATGTAGTGGATTTGGTTTTTCCTTTCAGCGTGACTCAAAATAACGAAGTCATCGAAATCAATAGTTTGAATGAATTATTCGATTTATATGATGAATGCGACGGTAATTCAGGTTCATGTATTTGTACTACAGATTACAATCCGGTTTGTGTGCAAACAGCGAATGGTATCGTAGAATATTCTAATATGTGTTTGGCAGAATGCGATGGTTATACCCAAAACGATTTGGTTTCTTGTGCACCAACTTGCAACATTACCAATGTTACCGCTATTCCGGGAACTTGTAATGCAGATGGTACTTATCCTCTAACCGTTGATTTTGATTATGCCAATACTACTTCTAATGAGTTTTATATTTACAACTCAACAGGTGCTTTAGTAGGTTCATATCCTTTGGCAAGTTTACCGGTTACCATTCCGAATTATCAGAGTGTTGGTGTAGCTTCCGATTATTTTGTAGTACGCATTGGTACTAATTTCGATTG
>JBEBBH010000179.1:0-3741 GCA_041158485.1 Bacteroidota bacterium
ATTCTTCCATTCTGCGCAAGTTGCTGCCTTTCATGGCGCCGTTTTTCCGCTTGGTATCAATCATGATTTCCAAAGGCATTACGCCGTCGAATTCTTTTTCGAAGAAGCGGATGTCCTCAAAAAAAGCTGTCTTTTTCGGCATGTCTTCAATGATACTACCCGAAATTCTGATTTTATTGATGCCGATAAGACCAAAAACCAACAAACAAATCGCGGTGATGTAAACGCCCAATCGGTTGTATTTTACGGTGTTGACAATCCATTTCAAGAAGGAAGTCAACGATTCGCGTTCCAAATGACCTAAATGTCTCGGAATAGGCGATGGAATATAGCTGAAAAATATCGGAATCAACAACAAACTCAAGAGGTAAATCGCCAAAATATTGATGGTAGTCACTACGCCAAATTCACGCAACAATACATTGTTGGTGGCAATAAAAGTGGCAAAACCAACCGCTGTAGTGATGTTTGTCATCAAAGTCGCCGTACCGGTTTTGGTAATGACGCGTTGTAAGGCTTTGGCTTTATTAGCGTGTTTGTGGTATTCCTGATGGTATTTGTTGATGAAGAAAATACAATTCGGTATCCCGATTACAATCACTAATGTCGGTACTAAAGCGGTCAGCACCGTAATCTCGTAACCCAATAATCCCATCAATCCGAACGACCACATGACGCCGATAATCACCACAATCATCGAGATTAGTGTCGCGCGAAATGAGCGGAAGAAGTAAAAGAAAATCAATGATGTAATCAACAAAGCCGCACCAATAAACAAACCAATTTCATCGATGATGGTTTTGGCATTCAAGGTTCGGATGTAAGGCATACCCGAAGTGTGCAGGTCTAACTTGGTGGCTTTCTCAAATTTTTCTATAGCCGGAATCAAATCGTTTAAAACGTAATCTTTTCGGGCTTTGGAATTAACGATTTTCTTGTCGAGGTAAATGGCCGAACGAATGGCACCGGTTTTTTTGTTGAACAGCAAGCCTTCGTAAAACGGCAATCGTGTATACAATTCGGTTTTGATGGCTTTCAGATACTTTTCATCCTGAACTTTATTTGAATCAACCAATGGTTTGAGCTCGAAAGTTTCCAGAGAATCGTTTTTGGTCAGTTTTTGCAAATTGTCTACCGAAACCACCAAACTCACTTCTTTGTGCGATTTGATAGTCGTCATCAACTCACTCCAAGCTTTGTAAATTTTAGGCGTAAACAAGTGGTTGTCTTTGGTGGCAATGACAATCAAATTGCCTTCTTCGCCAAATTGATCCAAGAATTTTTGATAGTCCACATTCACCTTATCATCGGCCGGAATCAAGTTGGCTTCCGTTTGGGTAAAGCGAATGTTTTTCCACTGTAGGGAAAGCAGTACGGTAATCAGAATGATACTGCCCAAAATGACAATTCTGTTTCTCAGAATAATTCGGGCGATTAATTCCCAAAAACCAATACCTAACAACTTTTTCATAAAACCTAAAATGGGTTGCAAAGGTAATCAAAACCTCAAAAAACTCGGAGTGTAAAGCGGAAAGTTTTCTTAATTTTTGCTTTAATTTTCAGGCTAATTTTAATTAATAGTTAACGCTGTAAAAAAAGTTAAAAAAATACGCGGCTTTTTAGCATCTTTGTAAGCACAAGCACAACTTTTTCGGATGAGAAATTTAAAGAATACTTTATTTTACCTAATCATTACCGGTGGCTTCACAGCCTTAATGTATTGGATTATTGAACAAGGTAAATTGCTGGAAGTAGGACGGAAAATTGTTTCGCCCACTTCTTCCGACAGCCAGTGGATTCAGTTCTTGAGTTCACTGTTTCACAACTTGCAGCATCCCTTGGCGTTGTTGCTGATACAAATCATCGCCATCGTAATTGTGGCGCGTATTTTTGGTTGGATTTTCAGAAAAATAGGTCAGCCGTCGGTAATCGGGGAAATTATCGCAGGAATTGTACTCGGACCATCGTTGTTCGGACTATATTTTCCGGATTTAAAAGATGCCTTGTTCCCAGTAGCTTCCTTGGGTAATTTACAAGTATTGAGTCAGGTTGGGTTGATCCTGTTTATGTTTGTGATTGGGATGGAGCTCGACTTAAAAGTGCTCAAAAACAAAGCCAACGACGCGGTTGTCATCAGTCATGCCAGTATTGTTATTCCGTTTGCTTTGGGCATCGGTTTGTCTTATTTCATTTATCAGAATCACGAATTTACGCCGGAAGGTGTAGAGTTTTTGTCGTTTGCCCTATTTATGGGAATCGCCATGAGTATTACGGCTTTCCCGGTATTGGCCCGAATTGTACAAGAACGCGGCATTCATAAAACCCGTTTGGGAACCATTGTCATTACTTGTGCCGCTGCCGATGATATCACGGCTTGGTGTTTGTTGGCTGCTGTAATCGCTATTGTAAAAGCCGGAAGTTTTGTGAGCTCATTGTACATTATCGGCTTGGCGGTTTTGTATGTGTTGATGATGCTTTTTGTGGTGAAACCGTTTTTAAAACGCGTCGGCGATTTGTATGCGAAGAAAGAAAACATCAAAAAATCGGTGGTAGCTATCTTTTTCCTGACCTTGATGGTTTCTGCTTATTTGACCGAAGTGATTGGGATTCACGCGCTATTCGGTGCCTTTATGGCCGGTGCTATTATGCCCGATATTACCAAATTCAGAAAGGTTTTTATTGAAAAAGTAGAAGATGTTTCGGTGATTTTGCTATTGCCGTTATTCTTTGTTTTTACCGGTTTGCGAACTGAAATCGGATTGATCAATGAACCGTATTTGTGGAAAATTACCGGCTACATCATTTTGGTGGCTGTGGTAGGTAAGTTTTTCGGAAGTGCTTTAGCGGCTCGTTTTGTCGGACAAAACTGGAGAGAAAGCTGGACCATCGGTGCCTTGATGAATACCCGCGGATTGATGGAGTTGGTTGTGTTGAACATTGGTTATGAACTCGGCGTTTTATCCCCAAAAGTCTTTACCATGATGGTGATTATGGCTTTGGTAACCACCTTTATGACCGGACCGGCGCTCGACATCATTAACTTTATTTTTAAAACCAAAGACGTCATTATTCCTTCGGAAGTCAAAAAGAATTCGAAGTTCAAAATCTTGATTTCTTTCGGCAATAACGAAAAAGGAAAATCCTTGTTGCGCTTGGCCAACAGCTTGGTAAAAGGTCAGCCTGAAGCCGCCAACGTGACTGCGATGCATTTAACCATGAGCGACGAAATGCACGCCTTTAACATAGAAGAATACGAAAAGGAAACCTTTGAACCAATCGTGAAAGAGTCGAAAAAACTCAACCAGGAAATCACCACCATTTTTAAAGCTACCGGAGATATTGAAACCGATATCGCCGATGTGGCGTTTGAAGGTAAATACGATTTGGTTTTGGTGGGTTTGGGGAAATCCATTTTTGAAGGTACAATTTTAGGAAAAGTGTTGGGCTTTACGTCGCGTATCATCAATCCGGATCGTTTGTTGGATAAATTCAAAGGGAAAGAAGGCTTGTTCGAAAATTCGCCTTTCGATGACAGAACCCGACTAATCATCTCCAAAACCAAAACACCGCTGGGTATTTTAATTGACAAAGACCTAAAGCAAGTCGATAAAGTTTTTTTGGGGATTTATAGCGTAGGCGATGTGTTTCTGATTGACTACGCCCAACGATTGATGCAAAACAATAACGCGCAAGTGACGATTTTAGATAACAACGACCACACCAAAAATAACTTCTTGATTC
>JBEBBH010000180.1:0-3109 GCA_041158485.1 Bacteroidota bacterium
AATCCGACCGACTTCAAACAAAAATTTGAATTGGGCTTGATGATTTTTAACCTTTCGGAAGAACAAGTTTTAGCCGAATTCATCAATCGGTATATCTCGGATTGGAACAACAAAAAAACCACGGCCATTCAGCGATTGGTCAACGATTTGCGCAAAGAGGCCAAAGTCAAAATAACCGTTGATGAAAACAAAGACAAAGGTTTACTGACCGAAATCGCCAAGCAAGTGTACCAACAAACCAACCGCTATTGCTCGAGTAGTTTGTATGATATTTACATCAAAACCAAAGATCCTAAAAAAGAGTACCAAAACTTTTTAGGTTTTTTCAGAAAGTACGCTAATGACAACGCCTCTGATTATATTGACGAAGTAGTAAGTTATGAAACCACTATCGCCATTCCGAAAGCGGAAATTAGTTTGTTGATTCCGAAAGAAATTTTAGAAGAAAGCACTATTATTGATGGTACCGAAACTAAAACCGCAAAAAGCATCGAAGTAAAACCCACTCGAATTGCCTTGAGAACCATCAACACGACTCGTGAAAAATGTGTTCAATTTACTTTAACATTGGCAAAAAATGACAATCCAAACAGCTTTAAAGCACTGAATGAAATTGCACTGAACAAGCATCCGTTTTTAACCAATGATAAAAGAACTTTAAACTCTTTTAAAGTAGCCAATATCAAAGAATTGATTGTATCCATGTATGCCAATGAAATCCAAGTAGAAATGATAGTTAAAGATGACAATTACGACCGAAGTATTGTCATAATGAAGCAAAGTTGTGTTTGGAATAATTAAGCTAGCGCTCATTGGAAAATTGTCTTTTACATTAAGATTTGATTAAGAATGTATTGAAACGGGAGTTTTGCAACATTTGTCATGTTTATTAAAAGTGAAACTTTAGTACATTTGTTACAGTAAAATCATTTTCCATGCGAAGTGCATTAGCTAGTTTGCTATTAATCTTATACGTTTCTTCCTCAACCGAATGCTTCGAGTTGTTGAAGATTCCCGCTTTGGTGGAACATTTTTACGACCACAAAGAAGAAAATCAATCCATGAGTTTATGGTCTTTTCTTTGCTTACATTACGGTCATGGTGAAGTCAACGATAAAGATCGTGATGAAGACATGAAACTGCCTTACAAAAGTGTCGATTGCAATAACGGTTTAACGCATCTGACGTTGTTACCCGAAATTCATTTTGAAATCAATCGTCCTAAATACCAACCTGAAGACAAATCGGAAAGCGACTTTTACCTAAGTCGTATTTACTCTTCCGACCATGGTTCCATTTGGCAACCGCCCAAAATAGCTTAATTACATAGTGTTTGTTGGTTAATCAATGCCAACAGTAAAATAGTATTCATTAAGTTATTTAAAAATCATGTTAAATAAAATAATTGCTTTTTCCGTTAGGAATAAGCTCATTGTAGGTTTGTTTACCATAGCTTTGTTGCTTTACGGTATCTATGAAACCACCAAATTGCCCATTGATGCCGTTCCTGATATTACCAATAATCAGGTGCAAGTCATCACCATAGCGCCTTCTTTCGGAGCTACCGATATCGAGCGCTTAGTGACCTTTCCGGTTGAGCAAGCCAACAGCAACATCCCGGGTTTAAAAGAAATCCGTAGTTTTTCACGCTTTGGTTTGTCGCTGGTGACCATCGTTTTCGACGATGAAACCGATATTTATTGGGCACGCCAGCAAGTCGCCGAACGCCTGCAGCAAGTCCAAACCCAAATTCCCGCCGGTATCGGAACACCCGAACTTGGGCCGGTTTCTACTGGTTTGGGGGAAATTTACCAGTATGTAGTACGTCCAGAAAAAGGTTACGAAGACCAATTCGACGAAACCGAACTCAGAACCATACAAGATTGGATAGTTCGCCGACAACTCTTAGGGGTTAAAGGCGTTGCCGAAGTAAGTAGTTTCGGTGGAAAATTAAAACAGCTGGAAATTGCCATTGAACCGGGCAAACTCAACGCACATGGCTTAACCATCAACGATGTTTTTACCTCATTAGAACAAAACAATCAAAATACCGGTGGCGCATATATCGAAAAAGGCGCCACAACTCTATTCATCCGAAGCGAAGGATTAATCGGTAAGATTGAAGACATTGAAAACATAGCCGTTAAAGCCACTCCTAGCGGTACACCCGTATTTTTAAAAGACATCGCTAAAATTACTACCGGACATGCCACTCGTTACGGCGCACTTTGTTATAACGACGAAGGCGAAGTAGCCGGAGCTATCGTAATGATGCTCAAAGGCGCCAACAGTAGCGAAGTAATTAAAAATGTGAAAGAACGCATCGAACTCATCAAAAAAACACTACCGGAAGGCGTGACCATCGAACCGTTTTTGGACCGAACTAAAATGGTGAACAATGCCATCGGAACAGTAGAAAAAAACCTTTTGGAAGGTGCGTTGATTGTGATTTTTGTCTTGGTTTTGTTCTTGGGTAATTTCCGTGCCGGCTTAATCGTGGCCTCGGTAATTCCGCTAGCCATGTTATTTGCTATTATTTTGATGAATACCTTCGGCGTGAGCGGTAACCTGATGAGCTTGGGCGCACTCGATTTCGGTTTGATAGTCGATGGTGCCGTAATTATCGTAGAAGCGGTAATGCACCAACTCACCCACAGCAAAAAGTTCAGCCATATCAATAGTATAACGCAGAGCAAAATGGACAAAGAAGTGGAAACTTCTGCCGGAAAAATGATGAACAGCGCGGTATTCGGCCAAATCATCATCTTGATTGTGTACTTGCCTATTTTCACTTTGGAAGGTATCGAAGGCAAAATGTTCAAACCGATGGCGCAAACCGTAGCCTTCGCTTTATTGGGTGCGTTCTTGTTATCGCTGACCTATATTCCGATGATGAGTGCTTTGTTTTTAAGCAAAAAAATCAAGCACGAACCGAATTTCTCCGATCGTATGATGTTCAAATTGGAACGCCAATACCAACACTGGTTGCAAACGGCTTTGAATTATCAAAAAGCCATAATCGGTAGTGTTATTGCGCTTTTCGTCATGGCTGTATTTGTATTGAGCTCTTTGGGAGGTGAATTCATTCCGGCTCTGGAAGAAGGTGATT
>JBEBBH010000181.1:0-4076 GCA_041158485.1 Bacteroidota bacterium
TTTGCTCGTTAAAACTCTCCATAAAATAGCCTCGCTCGTCTAAAATAATAGTCGGTTCGAGTATAAAACAACCTTCGAGTTTTGTCGGAATGAATTTCATTAAATCAAACTTAACAAGTGAGTACCATAACCGCTTTTTAACAGTGGTTGGGCTAATTTTTTCAGTTGCTCCGCATCAATAAAGCCCATTTTATAGGCCGCTTCTTCGATAGCTCCGATTTTTAAGCCTTGACGTTCTTCAATGACTTGAACAAACTGACCGGCCTGCATCAAGGAGTTAAAAGTTCCGGTGTCTAACCAAGCAGTGCCTCGGTCGAGTATGCTGACTTTTAATTTTCCTCTTCGTAAATATTCTTTATTGACATCGGTGATTTCCAATTCGCCGCGATGGCTTGGTTTAATGTTCGCTGCTATGTCTACCACTGCATTATCGTAAAAATAAATCCCAGGAACGGCAAAATTAGATTTCGGGTTTTCCGGCTTTTCCTCGATAGAAAGTACGTTGCCGTTTTCGTCAAAATCAACTACACCATAGCGCTCCGGATCTTGAACATGGTAGGCATAAATAATACCACCATCCGGATTGTTATTGGCCAAAAGCAAGTCGGATAATCCGGTTCCGTAAAAAATATTATCACCCAGTACCAAGGCTACTTTATCTTGCCCGATAAAGTCACGGCCAATGATAAAAGCCTCGGCTAAACCGTTCGGATTTTCTTGTACAGCGTATTCAAATCGACAACCTAAACTGCTTCCGTCGCCTAACAATTGTCGGAACAAGGGCAAATCATGTGGTGTGGAAATAATCAAAATTTCTCTGATACCCGACCACATTAAAGTGGACAATGGATAATAAATCATCGGCTTGTCGTATATCGGCATCAGTTGTTTGCTCACGGCCAAAGTAAGCGGGTGCAGTCGAGTCCCGGAACCACCGGCTAAAATAATTCCCTTCATAGCTTATGCGTTGAATTTAGCCAACTGTTTTTGGTAATAGGACTTAAAATAATTCACCGAAACAAAAAGAAAAATGAGTAAAAACGGTAAAATAATTTTCATTTTACCATTCATTTTTTTGTTGTTTTTTACGTTTAGGGTAACACTTTTGTCTTTTACAATTTTGTCTAAACTAACCAACTCTAAACGATGACTTCCTTGTTCATTCACTAAATTGTCTTTCGTTTTTATGACCGCATCTAATTGCGAATTCTCGTTGTAATACACCAACTTATCGCTTTTTTGTGAGCCATTGACAGTACTGTTAAATGTGTTTAGAAAACCATTGATCTGTCCGATAACAGAATCGTTTTCAACCATTTTTAATTTAACATTATTCACAAACTCTTTCTGTATCTTTTTGTAATAATCAGAGCTGTTTAAGTACTCTAAAATAGGTTTTACAGTGGCTTCGTTTGACGTTAAATCAACCGTTGAAAACTCAATCAAATGAAACGGATAATTTTTACTGGTGATTGATTCTTTGATAACTTTCTCTATATCGCCATCCTCTGCCATCAATTTAATCAATTCGAAGTTTTGTGCCTTATTTTCAACAAACTTGTAAACGTCTGTAATTGGACTTACTTCTATTCCTCTTAATTTTTTAGGCTCTTTTACACCAACCACGTTTTTAAGAAATATGGTGTCGCCTTCCCCAATTTTGGAATTAATCAACTCTATCTTGGCATACATATCATCAGTTGATCCAAAGTTAGGACTGACAATAATTTGGTTGTCATAAATTTTAGTGTTTTTATCCAGATAAAAACCCAATCCGGCTCCAACAAAAAACAATATTCCTATCCAAATGATATTTCTTTTAAAGAATAAAATCCACTTGAAAATTCGGTTGGATATGCCTTCAAAAAAATGGCCTATTTTTCGGGAAATTTGCGATAAATCAAGCTCTTGATCTTCCGGATTTTGAGGTGTGGCACTCATATAAATTTATTTTACGTTAAAAATTTGTTCCAATATTTTGATGGTAATAAGATACGTTGGCTTTACACCGGTTGTACCCAATCCGCCCGATGCCAAAGTGCTTCCGGTTTCTAAAGGATTATCCGAGGCATAATAAGCGTAACGCACTTTCACATTGGGATTAATACTTTTACGGATTTTGGAAGCGGATTGTATCGCTTTTTGATAATAAGCACCTTCCATTTCCAAACCGATAGCACCCCAAGTAGACTCATGGAAAAACTTCAGTAAGTCTTTATTTTGCAATGAAGTTCCCAACACTGTAACCATCGGACCGGCAAAAACAGGAATATCGTTACCTTCGAACATTTGGGCGGTCAACTCGTTTTCAAACGGATAATTATCTGCGGTACCTTCGTTGATGTGTGCATTCGGAATCATGATGTCGCCTTTTCCGCCTTGTAAAATTCCGGCTTTACCCATAATCGAAACCGATTCTACATTTAAGAAAATATGGTTCTTCCCTTTTTTGAAGGGTTTCAACAACTCGTCTATGGTTTCGTAAGCTTGCTCACCAAAAGCATAGTCCATTACAATAATAACCGGTTTTTCCTTGCCGAGTTTAGCTTTCGGGAAACCCGATTTAGACCAATCGACTTTCTCAGTATCAAAAATTTGTACATCGATATTGGTTCCTGAACTGTCCGGTAAAGAAATCATCCCTTGTTTCAAAGCCAATTCCTCTACCTTACTTCTCAAGTCTTTGTTACCCGAAGCACTCAGATCCTCATAAATTTGGTATTCTGATTTGCCTTTGTATTTAGCCCCTAAAACCCCTTGGGCAAAGATGGAGTTCATCACCGAGTGCATGTTGGCGCTGATAATGTGTATAGGTCGATCGAGTAAATTATTTTGATTTAAAACTTCTTTGATGTTGTTGGCCCAAATTTCACCGTGAATGTGATGGCCCAAACGCTCTCTTAAAATCGGACTGAACGTAATGGTTCTTTTGTTGTTATCCACCACTTCTTCGATGGCTAATTTACCTAACCAGTAAATTACGTGTAAAAAGCGATCCGGTTTTTCGGCACTGCCAAAGGCATCGTATATGTCTAACACCTCAGCAAAGGTTCTGCCCAACACATTAGCAGCATGCGAAATGGCCTTTTCTTTGTCAACCTGATTTAACTTTTTGGTTTGTAAAGCCGCTTGTTCTAATTTTTGCCAATCGCGAGAAATTCGGCCTTCATCGTCGATCAACACTCGGTCTTTGATTTTGTGTGATTCGATGAAGATAAAAGTCAGGTGCGTCAAAATATCGTAAATATCAGAGCGTCCGCGGGTAATTTCCACGTTCATTTGCTCGTCGTCGATGCGATAGCAATTTCTTCTTCTTTTGGGCGGAATAATTGGTTTGAAATGCGATTTAGAATAGCCTTCGTCTGACGTTAAATTGATGTAACGACACTCTTCAATCCCTATCGGTAGTCGCTCAATAACATACAGCAAACCGTTCAATTCTACTTTTTCTTCGGCTATACTGCCGTAAATTTCGGGGCGAAGCGCTAATAAAGCTTCTCGTAATGTGTCTCCTGAAACACCCATCGGCTTGTAAAAACCTCTGTTAAATAAATGTCTCATCGTAATGTACAGTCGCTCGATAGCTGCCGAGGACTCTTGCGCTCTGGAGCGCGAAATGTTTTTAATTTCTTTCATTAAATATTTTTTTCTAACCTGCAAATATAGGGTTTTTGTCTTTAATTGGTCAGCGTTAAATGGATGGCTGGTTCATAAACCCTGACTTTCCCCGAAGCATCGTCGGTTTGTTTGCTCCATTTACCGCCTGAAAAGGTGAATAAAAAATCCCTTTCCACATAATTGTACAACATCAACGGATAATAAGTTCTTTGTATTTGTGCTTCCTTGGTCACAGGATTAATCACAGTTTTTTCTTTTTTATTTTTCTCAATCATCAGTTTTTCAAAGCCTACAAAAAGGCCGTTTTTCGGCATCACCAACCCAAAATCACTCAGGTCAATTTTATTGATTTTAGTCCCGTTTTTAACCTTTACTATGAGTTCTTTCTGCAACAATTCATCGCCCGGATAACCATTGGCGTCGACTTTGTAAAAATGAAGTTTTACAGTGGCGTCTTC